>NZ_VBVZ01000871.1 GCF_005863185.1 Pseudomonas edaphica | reverse complement strand
CAGGTAGATGAACTGGTCGCTCCAGCCCCACTGGAACAACGCGATCAACATCACCGGCACGGTCACCACCACCGCGCCCACATACGGCACTACCACCGATACACCCACCAGCAAGGCGAGCAGCGCCGCGTAGTTCAGCCCGAGCGCGACAAACGCGATGTAGGTGACGCCGCCACAGATCACAATCTCAATGACCTTGCCGCGAATATAGTTGGCAATCTGCCGGTTCATTTCTTCGGCCACTCGGGTGATCAGCGCCCGTTCACGCGGCAGATAGCCGCTGACCCAGCGGCCGATCATTGCGCGGTCCTTGAGGAAGAAGAACACCAGGATCGGCACCAGCACCAGGTAGATCATGATGTTGACCAGGAGCGGCAGGCTGGACAGGGAAAAAGTCAGCGCCCATTGTCCGAACTTTCCGATCTCGCCACGCGCCACTTCAATGGCCTGCAACACCTGCTCGTCCGATACCAGGTGTGGATAACGCTCCGGCAACAGCAGCAACAGCGATTGCCACTTGGCGAGCATGCCCGGCAACTCGTTGAACAAGGTGATCAACTGATGCCACAGCAATGGCAGCACCACGACGATAAACACCACCAACAGCCCCATGAACAGGGCAAAGACCAGCCCTACCGCCACACCGCCGGGCAAACGCAGACGTTCCAGGGTAGTGACCAAACCTTGCATCAGGTAGGCCAGCACCATACCCGCCAATACTGGCGCCAGCATGCCGCCCAAGGTGAGCACGGCGGTAAAAGCCAGGAATAGCAGGACGGCCAGCACCACCGCTTCTTCATCGGAAAAATAGCGCTGAATCCAGTCTCGTAACACTTTGAACATCAATCAACCTCGGGCGGTGGGGGCGAACAGTTCAGGCCTTGCGCAACCAGTAACGGTACACACCGGCGGCATCTTCTTCATGCAGCAGGGTGTGCCCGGCCAGCTTGGCAAAGGTGCGAAAATCGCGCTGGGAGCCTGCGTCCGTGGCGATCACCTTGAGCACGGCACCGCTGGCCAAGCGGTTGAGTTCCAGCTTGGCCTTGAGCAGGGGCAGCGGGCAATTGAGGCCACTGGCATCGAGTTCGGCGTCAAAGGCTACAGCGTTGGTCATCGGTTTGCTCCGGGCATGCGTTTGGAGTGCTTAGAATATCTGGTCCGAAGCTCAGTGTCCGGCTACAGTAAGCTCTTTGTCGAAAGGCTTTGTGCATGACTTTTTTGCGCCCTACCCTGCTGACGCTGGCTTGCCTGCTGGCCTCCCCGGCCTTCGCTGACGACCTGCCGTCACTCGGCGACGCCAGTTCTGCCATTGTCTCGCCGCAACAGGAATTCCAACTGGGCCGCGCATGGCTGGCCTACCTGCGAGGCCAGGTCTCGCAACTCAATGACCCGCAGCTCAAGGATTACGTCGAAACCAGCGTGTACAAGCTGGTGGAGACCAGCCAGGTTAATGACCGACGCCTGGAGTTCATCCTCATCGACAGCCCGCAACTCAACGCCTTTGCCGCACCCGGCGGGATTGTAGGGGTTAACGGCGGCTTGTTCCTGAATGCTCAGACTGAAGGCGAATATGCCTCGGTACTCGCTCACGAATTGGCTCACCTGTCCCAACGTCACTTCGCGCGAGGTGTGGAAGCGCAGTCGCGCATGCAGATTCCGATGATGGCCGCCCTGCTCGGCGGCATTATCGCGGCGGCGGCGGGTGCAGGTGATGCTGGCATTGCCGCGATTGCGGGCAGCCAGGCGGCAGCTATCCAGGAACAGCGCAGGTTTTCGCGCCAGAACGAACAAGAGGCCGACCGTATCGGCATCCTTAACCTGGAAAAAGCCGGTTACGACCCACGCTCCATGCCGACGATGTTCGAACGCCTGATGCGCCAATACCGATTCGATGC
>NZ_VBVZ01000870.1 GCF_005863185.1 Pseudomonas edaphica | reverse complement strand
AGAAAGTAGAGGCTGAATTCGGCTTCCGGGAAGTCACGCTTTTCAACCAGGGAAAAGCCCAATACGCGGGTGTAGAAGTCCAGCGATTTGGTGATGTCCTTGACCCGCAGCATGGTGTGGTTGAACACGAAGTTCGACGTGGCGGTGTCAGGTTGGGCGGTGACGCCCGGGAAAGTGTTCAGATCGTGCAGGCTCATGGGCCCTCCAGAAAAAATGGGGCAAACGCGACTCGTGACTTGAGTGGTCCCTTGGCTTGCGGCCGGCATCCGTGCCGCACCGCCATGATACGCAAGCGTTGCCGGCCGAGCCAAATGAAAAAGGTTACTCAGCCCTTGCGAGCCAAGGGTGTCAGGCTCAAACTTCGACGCTTGAACCTTGGGTGTTTTCTTGATGATTGAATTTCGTAAGCCGTTGTTGAGCGCTGTATGCGTGTTGCTGGGAAGCCCCTTTGTGTTGGCGGCCGACCCGGAAATTCATTGGCCCAGCGGCTGGCAAGTCGAGGAAGTAGTGCCCGACGACGAAGCGCCGGTAAAACCTCAGGCGGTGTCCCGCCAACGCGCAATCAAGAATGATGAAAACGGCAACACCTTGATGGTCATGGAGTTGACCGGTACACCGATTGAGGCGGGCCATAAAGTTAATCTTCAAGGCGTACTGCTGGAAATGCGCAAATCCATCCAGAAGGATTTTGCCGGCAGCGGTTATCAAAGCGTGTGCACCAAAATGCACACCAGCACATTGAGCCGTCTTGAAGCGCTGGAAACTACTTGCGTGATTACCGAGAACGGTCGGCACATATTGTCACAAACATTGGTCGGCGCAGTTGATAGCGATAAAGCCTATGTCTTTTCCTTCGCCGGTCAGGCCGAGGCCTATGAAGCCAGTAAGGCTGAAGTCAGTTCAGTGCGTGATAGCCTTAAACTTTGAACGGGTTATCTCACTCGTTTTTGAACAAAGTGAACACTTGATTAAGTTCGTTTTCGAAGCAAAAAAAAACCCCGCATCAGCGGGGTTTTTGCAGCGTCTTTTGATCAGCCGCGCAACCAGGAATCTACTGTGGCAGCGCCATACTGTTCTTTCCAGGCTTTCAGGCCGCGGTGGTTGCCGCCTTTGGTTTCGATCAGTTCGCCGGTGTGTGGGTTGTGGTAAACCTTGACCACACGTGCGCGGCGCTGTTTTGGTGCGGCGGCAGCAGCGCTGGCTTTGCCAGGGTTAGGATCAAGGATCGAGATGATGTCGCGCAGGCTTTTGCCGTAGTGCTTCATCAGCCCTTGCAGCTTTTCTTCGAATTCGATTTCTTTTTTCAGGCCGGCGTCGTTCTTCAAGGATTCCAGCTGAGCCAGCTGTTCTTGAAGGGCTTTTTCTGCTGCGCGAAATTCGGCGAGTCTGGACAAAATCTGTACTCCAATAGTGTAGTTGGCTGATATCAACTGCAGATAAAGCGTGTAAGCCAGGAGCTTTAAGGTAACTCAAAGAAAGAGGCCTTTCTGCGAGTTCAGCACAGGCAGGAAAAATTGTAGTAGTTAATGCCGCGCGAGTAAATCACGGCGTTACCTAAATAAGATTATTTCATCCAGCGCACTAGATGGCTATTCAATGGCTGCTCAGCGACTTAATGAATTCTTCACAGGGTAGCGGCCGGCCGAACAGGTAGCCCTGCAGGAAGTCCACACCTTGGGCCGCGAGGTATTCGCATTGCTCTGCTGTTTCCACGCCCTCGGCGACAATACCCAGGTCCAGCTTGCCGCTGAGTTCTATGATGCTGTCCAGAATATGCCGTGAGAGTGCATCGGCGCCAATCATGGCGACAAAACTTTGATCGATTTTCAAGTAGTCGACGTTGAAGTTGCGTAAGTAACCCAGGCTGGAGTGGCCGGTTCCGAAGTCATCAATCGCGATCATCACCC
>NZ_VBVZ01000086.1 GCF_005863185.1 Pseudomonas edaphica | reverse complement strand
TTTTGCTCGGCGCAGAAGCAGCAGTGGTCGGTGGCGGTGGTGTGCAGGTTGCCGGACTGTAAGCCGTGCCAGAGTGCTTCCTGATGCCCACGCGGGCGGAACGGCGGGCTCATCACGTAACCGGCGGCGGTTTGCCAGTCGGGGTGCTGGTACACGCTGTCATCCAGCAGCAAGTGCCCGGCGAGCACTTCGCCGTAGACCGGCTGGCCTTTGCCACGGGCGTAGGTGATTTCATCCAGTGCCTCCTGGGTCGACACATGCACCAGGTACAACGGCGTGCCGATGGTCTCGGCGATGCGAATGGCGCGGCTGGCGGCCTCACCTTCCACCTGGGACGGACGCGACAGTGGATGCGCTTCCGGCCCGGTAATGCCCTGGGCCATCAACTTGCGTTGCAGGTGATACACCAGTTCACCGTTCTCTGCGTGCACCGTCGGCACCGCGCCCAGTTCCAGGCAGCGTTCGAAGCTGGCGACCAAGGTGTCATCCGCCGCCATGATTGCGTTCTTGTAGGCCATGAAGTGCTTGAAGCTGTTGATGCCATGGTGGCTGACCAACTCGGCCATCTCCTCGCGCACCTGCTCGCTCCACCAGGTGATCGCCACGTGAAAACCGTAGTCGGAGGCGGATTTTTCCGCCCAGCCGCGCCACTGGTGAAAAGCCTCCATCAGCGATTGCTGCGGGTTTGGAATCACGAAGTCGATGATCGAGGTGGTGCCACCTGCCAGACCCGCCGCCGTGCCACTGAAAAAGTCTTCACTGGCCACAGTGCCCATGAAGGGCAGTTGCATGTGCGTATGCGGGTCGATGCCGCCGGGCATCAAGTATTGGCCGCTGCCATCGAGTGTTTCAGTGCCGGCGGGCACCTCCAGATTAGTGCCAATAGCGCGAATTAGACCGCCTGCGCATAACACATCGGCGCGGTAACTTTCATCATGGGTAATAACGGTGGCGCCACGGATCAACAGCGACATGTCGAGTTCCTCACAGGCTTGACCGGCTTGTGCCAGTTCTAAGTGTTGTAATGCTGCTTGCCGATGCAGGGTTTAATCCTGTCATCGGTGACAGGAATAGAAACTAGCCCGAGTTTTTAGAATGGGCAAGAAGATTTTTTATAAGTATATATCGTAATTAAGTTGTTGATTTATAAGGATAAAAACTAAAAATCACCAAAATGTAGCGCCCCTTCACCATTTTGACGCACTTGACAGGTTCTTGAATTGAGCAACATTTCTTATTGCAAATCAGGCGCTTGAGACATGCCGCTTGACGGCGTGGGTAAATAAAAATAATTGTGTTGCACCAGATTGAGTCCTGACAGTTCGGGCAACTTTCGCGTTATTTAGCCTGAGTAAGGCGACAAGTACCCAGGGCACAATCGGAAAGCTGATAAACATCAGCGAGTTATATAAGCGGTGCGGGTTCAGATGCGGTTGTCGGCACGGATTTTGAGTGCAGTGGCGGCTGGCCGAGCCCGTGATGTCATGTTGTTTACGAGGTACTCCGGCCATCCGGCGCCACGCGCTGGATGAGCAACAATAATTTTAAAAAAAACCGTGGAGCGGCCATGCAACAGAACAGATCGCAAGTCATTGAACGCAACGGCCTGTATGAACTCGACGCCGGCCCCGACGTCCTCGACAGCCCGCGCTACAACCACGACATGGCACCGACCAAGGTGCATGAACGCACCTGGAACAAGTGGCACATCACTGCGCTGTGGGTCGGTATGTCGATCTGCGTGCCGACCTACACCCTGGGCGGGGTGCTCACCGCCTATTTCGGGCTGTCGGTGGGCGAGGCGCTGATCGCGATTTTGCTCGCCAACATCGTGGTGCTGATCCCGCTGACCCTTAACGCCTTCCCGGGTACCAAGTACGGCATTCCGTTTCCGGTGCTGTTGCGTTCGTCCTTCGGCATCCTCGGCTCCAACGTGCCGTGCCTGATTCGCGCGCTGGTGGCCTGTGGCTGGTTTGGCATCCAGACGATGTTCGGCGGGCTGGCGATTCACCTGTTCCTGGGCTCGATTTTCGAAGGCTGGAAGTCCCTTGGTGGCACCGGTGAAGTGATCGGCTTCATGATTTTCTGGACCCTGAACCTGTGGGTGGTGCTGCGCGGCGCCGAGTCGATCAAGCGCCTGGAAACCTTGTCGGCGCCGCTGCTGGTGGCGGTGGGAATAGGCTTGCTGGTGTGGGCGATGCCGAATGTGTCGCTGAGTGAACTGATGGCGATTCCACCCAAGCGCCCCGAAGGCGCAAGCCTCACCGGTTACTTCATGGCCGGGCTGACAGCCATGGTCGGGTTCTGGGCCACCTTGTCGCTGAACATTCCCGACTTCAGCCGCTACGCCAAAAGCCAGAAGGACCAGATTCTCGGGCAGATTTTCGGCCTGCCGCTGACCATGTTCCTGTTCGCCGCCCTCGGCGTGATCATGACCGCGGCGTCGGTGAAGCTGGTGGGTGTCAGCGTCTCCGATCCCGTCACCCTGATCGGGCACATTCAGAGTCCGGTGTGGGTGGCCATCGCCATGGCGCTGATCATCATCGCCACCTTGTCCACCAACACCGCCGCGAACATCGTCTCGCCCACCAACGACTTCCAGAACATCGCGCCCAAGCTGATCAACCGCACCACGGCGGTGATTCTTACCGGCCTGGTCGGGCTCGCGTTGATGGCCCACGAACTGCTGAAAAAACTCGGGCTGATCGTCTCGAATGTGAGCCTGGAAACCGTGTATTCCAACTGGTTGCTGGGCTACTCCAGCCTGCTCGGCCCGATCGCCGGGATCATGGTGGTGGACTATTTCATCACGCGCAAACAGCAGTTGGACCTGGCCGGTTTGTACCGCGATGACGTGTACCCGGCGTGGAACTGGAGCGGCTTTGTTGCCTTCGGCGTGCCGGTGGTGCTGACCTTGCTGTCGCTGAGCAGTGATGCGTTCAGCTGGTTTTACAGCTACGGCTGGTTCACCGGCTCGGCGTTGGGTGGGGTGCTGTATTACGGCCTGAATGCCAAGCGTGGCATCAGACCGGTCGCCGCCAAATCACCTGTGTAAATGCGGTCACTGTGGGAGCTGGCTTGTCGAGTCGTCGCACCGCTGCGATTGCATCACCACGGTTCGGCGGGAATACCGAGTCGCCTGTATCGCAGGCAAGCCAGCTCCCACACAAGCCAGCTCCCACACAAGCTCGGTTCACATTGGATCGAGTTAAATCATAAGAAACACAGCCTGAGGAGATCCCCATGAACGCTGCCCTGGACGTTCTGCAATCGACCCATCAGCACATCAACCGCGACCGCCTGTGGCAGTCGTTGATGGACCTGGCCAAACTTGGCGCCACGCCCAAGGGCGGTGTTTGTCGCCTGGCCCTTACCGATCTCGACCGCAAGGCCCGCGACCTGTTTGTGCAGTGGTGTGAAGACGCGGGTTGCACCGTGACCATCGATGGCATCGGCAATATTTTCGCCCGGCGCCCTGGCCGCAATCCCAACCTTCCACCGGTGATGACCGGCAGCCATATCGACACCCAGCCTACGGGCGGCAAGTTCGACGGCTGCTTCGGCGTGCTGGCGGGCGTGGAAGTGCTGCGCACCCTCAATGACCTCAAGATCGAAACCGAAGCGCCGCTGGAAGTGGTGGTGTGGACCAACGAAGAAGGCTCACGCTTCCCGCCGTGCATGATGGGCTCGGGCGTGTTTGCCGAGAAATTCACTTTGGCCGATACCTTGGCCAAGGTTGATGTGGATGGCGTCAGCGTGGGCGATGCGTTGAATGCGATTGGCTATGCGGGCACGCGTGCTGTCAGTGGACACAAGGTGGGCGCGTATTTCGAAGCGCATATCGAGCAAGGCCCGATTCTGGAGGACGAGAAGAAAACCATCGGCGTGGTGCTGGGGGCATTGGGGCAGAAGTGGTTCGACCTGAAACTGCGCGGTGTTGAGGCGCATGCGGGGCCGACGCCGATG
This sequence comes from Pseudomonas edaphica, assembly GCF_005863185.1. GTDB lineage: Bacteria > Pseudomonadota > Gammaproteobacteria > Pseudomonadales > Pseudomonadaceae > Aquipseudomonas > Aquipseudomonas edaphica. The sequence goes on along the minus strand of NZ_VBVZ01000086.1, from coordinate 11,049 downwards.
CACCTGCGCAAGGATGCTTTGGTGGGTGCGGCCGCCGTGGTGGCGGCGGTGAATGCCGCGGCGTTGGGGCATCAACCCCATGCGTGCGGCACTGTCGGTTGCCTGCAAGCCTACCCAGGCTCACGCAACGTGATCCCCGGTGAAGTGCGCATGACGTTGGACTTCCGTCACCTGGAACCGGCGCGGCTGGATTCGATGATTGCGCAGGTGCGCAAGGTGATCGATGAGACCTGTGCCAAGCATGGGCTGACGTTCGAGCTGGAACGCACTGCTGACTTCCCGCCGTTGTACTTCGACAAAGGCTGCGTGGACGCGGTGCGCGATGCGGCGAACGGGTTGGGCTTGTCGAACATGGATATCGTCAGCGGGGCAGGGCACGACGCGATCTTTGTCGCTGAACTGGGCCCGGCGGGGATGATCTTCGTGCCATGTGAAGGAGGTATCAGCCATAACGAAATCGAGAATGCCGCGCCGGATGATCTGGCGGCAGGGTGTGCCGTCTTGCTGCGGGCGATGGTGGCGGCGTCGGCGGCGATTGCCAGTGGGAAGCTTGCTGCCTGATAGGGGGCTATCGCAGTACAGGTATCTAAGCAACTTCTGTTGAATACAAAGTCTGTGGCAAGCGGGCTGTTGTGGCGAGCAGGCTTGCCCTGCGTTGGGCTGCGCAGCAGCCCCAAAAAACAGACGCAGAGTTGCAGATCGTTCCCACGCTCTGCGTGGGAATGCCGCTCTGGACGCTCTGCGTCCGCCCTTAAAGTCGTGACGCGGAGCGTCACCGGCTGCATACCCACGCGGAGCGTGGGGACGATCTACAGGGGAGTCTCAGGCGCCGGGTTGCCAGCCACCGCCGAGGGCCGTGACTAACCCTACACTCGCCTGCAATTGCCGCGTTTGCACCGCCTGCAAGGTCCGCTGCGCCTGCAACGCCGCGGTTTGCGCGGTCACCACATCCAGATAACTCACGGCCCCGGCCTGATAGCTGTTCATCGCCAATGCCTGCGTATGCTGCGCCGCATCCGCTGCCGCTTGCTCATCCTGGGCTTCCTGCTGCAGGTCCCGCAATTGCGCCAGGTTATCTTCCACCTCACGCACCGCTTTGAGCACATGGCTACGGTACTGCGCCGACGCCTCTTCAAACTCGGCCTTGGCCTGCCGTTCATTGGCGCTCAGCCGCCCACCATCAAAGATCGGCAGATTCACCAACGGCCCCAGCGCCCAGTAGCGGTTGCCGGCAGACAGCAGGTTGCCAACCCCTTGGGTCTGCCCACCGATTAACCCGGTGAGACTGAAATCCGGATACCACGCCGCCTTGGCCACGCCAATATTGGCATTGGCCGCGAACACCCGCCGTTCCGCCGCCGCAATGTCCGGACGACGTTGCAGCAGGTGGCTCGGCAGTTGCGATGGGATGCCCGGAAGGGCAATCAATTGCCGGCTTGGCGGCAACGTGAAGTTGCTGGCTGCCACACCCACCAATTCACCAATGGCGTGCTCGGTAAGGTTGCGTTGCCCGCGCACTTCATCCAGCTGGGCTTTGGCTTCGGCCAGTTGGTTTTGCGCACGGGTCAGGTCGAGTTCGGAAGCAATCTGGCCTTCGTATCGGCTGCGGGTCAGTTGCAGCGCCTGGCTGAAATCCTCCAGCGAGCTATTGAGGATACGAGTCTGCGCATCCAGGCCGTTGAGCTGCACATACAAGGTCGCCAGCTGATGCTGCAGGCTCAGGCGCGCCACCGCCAGGTCATCCCCGGAGGCTTGCGCCTGGGCATCGCCGGCCGCGACCTGGTTGCGGATCTTGCCCCACAGGTCCAGGTCGTAGCTCAGCGAAAACGCTGCGGTATTGCTGTTGTACACCGATGGCTGCGTATCGCCACGCAGCGGCCGCGAATCCGATTGCCGCTGGCGCAATGGCTGCGCGCTGGCGGTGATTTGCGGGAACAGCCCGGCATGCAATTGGCTGGCATACGCCTGGGACGCATCAAAGTGCGCCAGCGCCGCCGCCAGGTCCGGGTTGGCGTTGAGCAGTTGCTGTTGCAGGTCATTGAGGTGCGGGTCGTTGTAGAGCTTCCACCATTCGGGTGCCAGTTGGTCGGACGGTTGTGCGCTGTGCCACGGGCCATCGCTGGTCTGTTCGCGGTAGCCGGCCGGCAGGTCAACCGAGGGCACCTTGTAGGTGGGCGCCATCGAGCAACCCTGCAAGGCCAGCAGTACCAGCGCCGCGAGAGGGTTAAACCTTATGCGCATGCGCACCTCCGGCTTGGGCAAGCTCTACCGGGTCGCCTTCGCGCAGGGCGTCGGGCGGGTTGTCGACCACGCGGTCGGCGGGTTTGAGGCCCTGGTCGATCACCAGGCGTTCGCCCAGGTCCAGGCCGATGTGGATGTCTTGCAGGTGCACATGGTTCTGCGCGTCCAGCACCGCCACTTGGGTGCCTTGGGCGCGGAAGATCAAGGCGCTGGCCGGGATGCTCACGCCGTGGGTGTCGGCCGGGATTGGCAGCGTGGCTTCGGCGTAGTCACCGGGCAGCAACTCGCCGTTGGGGTTGTCGGCGACAAACTGCGCAAGCAGGGTGCCGGAACGGCGGTCGATGGCGGTGGAGTCGCCGATCAGGCGCGCCTTGAAGTGCTCGCCAGGGTGCTCGGGTACGGTCAGCTCGGCCTCAAGCCCAGGGTGGATCACCGACGCGTAGTTCTGCGGCACCGGCACATACAGACGCAGTTGGTGAGTGTCGGCGATGTTGAACAGTTCCGGGTCGCTGTCGGTGTCGGCCTTGATCAACTGGCCGATATCGGTGTTGCGCGCGGTGATGGTGCCGGCGAACGGAGCGCGGATGGTCTTGTAGCTTTCCAGCGCCGACAGCCGCGCATAGTCGGCAGCGGCGGCCTCGGCGTTGGCTTTGGCGGCAGCGGCGTTGGAGGTTTTTTCATCCGCCTCCTGACGCGACACCGAATGGCTGGCGAGCAGGTTCTGCCAGCGTGTGGCGGTGGTTGCGGCCAGGCGTGCGTTGGCCTGTTCCTGGAGCAGGCGCGCGTGGGTTTGCGCCAGTTGCTGGTCGAGGTCCGGGCTGTCGATTTCAGCGAGGATTTGCCCGGCTTTGACCTGGCTGCCGATGTCGACTTTCCAGTCCTTCAAGTAACCGCTCACCCGCGCATGGATCGGCGCCTTGCTCCAGGCGTCGAGGTGCGCGGGCAGGCGCAGGGTATCGCCGGCCGCGTTCTGCTTGGGCTGGAACACCATCACCTGAGGGATGGCGGCGGTTTCGGTCCAGGCCGTAACCGCCTCTTCGTGGGTGGTGCGGGCGTGCAGGCCGTTAGCGACCAACAGGGCGGCCAAGGTGAGGCCGCCGACACCCAGGAGCATCAGACGCTTGCGCGAGGGTTTGTGATCAGACGACATGTGAAGTTTCTCCAGCAGCTGCGCGAGTAGGGTGACGACCGTGGACCAGGCTGAAGACCACGGGTACAAACAACAATGTGGCGATGGTGGCGAAGATCAAGCCACCGATAACGGCGCGGCCGAGCGGGGCGTTCTGCTCCTCGGAAATCGCCAGCGGCAACATGCCGATGATCATCGCCAGGGCGGTCATGCACACCGGGCGGAAGCGCGTGTAACCGGCTTCCATGGCCGCCTTCAGCGCGTCGCCATGTTCGGCCAGGCGTTCACGGCAGAAGCTCACCACCAGGATTGAGTTAGCGGTAGCCACGCCCATACAGAGGATGGCGCCGGTGAGTGCCGGCACCGACAACGAGGTGCCGCTGAGGAACAGCATCCACACAATCCCCGCCAGTGCGGCCGGCAGTGCAGTGATGATCACAAACGGGTCAGCCCACGACTGGAAGTTGACCACGATCAGCAGGTAGATCAGCACCACGGCGCCGAGCAAGCCGAAGCTCAACCCGCTGAACGCTTCATGCAGCGCATCGATCTGCCCGTGCAGGCTGATCACCGCGCCTTTGGGGCGCATGGAGGCGGTGTCATCCAGCACTTTTTGCACGTCACGGGCCACGCCGCCGAGGTCGCGGCCTTGCACGTTGGCGTACAGGTCCAGGGTCGGCTCGATGTTGTAGTGGGTCACCACCGCCGGGCTTTGCACGCGAGAGATGCTCGCCACGCCGCCGAGGATTTGCGATTGCCCATCGGCACCGGTCACCGGCAAGGCTTCCAGTGACGGCAAGCTGTCGAGGCGGTATTGCGGGGTGGCGGCGACGATGGAGTACGACACGCCGTTGGCCGGGTTAAGCCAGAACGTCGGCGCCACCTGTGAGCTGCCGGCGAGCGAGGCAACCATGCTGTTGGTCACGTCACGCTCGGTGATGCCCAGGCCATTGGCACGCATACGGTCGACGTTCACTTGCAACGACGGGTAGCCGGTGGACTGCTGGATGCGCAGGTCGGCAATGCCCGGAATATGTTGCAGGCGGCGCTCCAGTTCGATGGCGTAGGCGCGGTTTTCCGCATCGCTGCGCCCGGAGATTTTCACGTCCAGCGGCGCCGGGGCACCGAAGTTGAGAATCTGGCTGCTGATGTCGGCAGGGAGGAACGCAAAGTGGCTGCCGGGGAAGCTTTGCGGCAAGGCTTCACGCAGTTTTTTCACGTAGTCGGCGGTCGGCGCGTGGTCCTTTTTCAAGCTGACCTGGATGTCGCCGTCCGGCGGGCCGATGGTGCCGCTGCTGCTGTAGGCCATGTCGATGCCGCTGAGCGGGATGCCGATGTTGTCGACGATGGTGTCGAGTTGCTCGGCCGGGATCACTTCGCGAATCCGCGCTTCAATGCGGTCGAACGCCGCCGCGCTTTCTTCAATACGCGTACCCAATGGCAGGCGCACATGCAGGGCAAGCGCTCCGGCGTCGGTGGCCGGGAAGAAGTCCTGGCCCAGGCTCGGCAACAGCAGGAACGAGGCCAGCACGCAGGCCAGGAAACCGACGATAAAGCGCTTGCGTGCGCCCAGCGCCAGGGTCAGCAGGCCGTGGTAGGTGTCACGGATATTCGAGAAATGGCGTTCGAAACCCTGCTGGAAGTTCAGCACCGATTGCAGCACACGGTTGCGCGGTTTCTTGTGCTGTTCACCTTCGTGATGGTTGATGAACTCATCTTCTGGGTGATGCCCAGGCCCTTGCTCCGGCGCGTGCGGCTTGAGCAGAAACATCGCCAGGGTCGGCACCAGGGTCCGCGAAAGAATGAACGAGCTGGCCATGGCGAAAATCACCGCCAGCGCCATCGGCCGGAACAGGTAACCGGCGATGCCTTGCAGCAGGAACATCGGCACAAACACGATGCAGATACACAGCAGCGACACAAACGCCGGGCCGACGATCTGCGCGGCGCCGTCGAGGATCGCGGTCTTCACCGCCTTGCCTTGTTCCAGGTGCCAGTTGATGTTTTCGATGGTCACCGTGGCATCGTCCACCAGAATCCCCACCGCCAATGCGAGCCCGCCGAGCGTCATCACGTTGAGGGTTTGCCCGGTGGCCGCCAGCAATGCAATGGCCGACAACACCGCCAACGGAATCGAGGCGGCGATGATCAAGGTGGAGCGCCAGCTGCCGAGGAACAGCAGGATCATCGCACTGGTCAGCAGCGCCGCGATGATGCCTTCCTGGGCCACGCTACCCACCGATTGTTTGACGAACACCGAGGCGTCGCCCAGCAGTGAGGTCTTCAGCGACGGTGGCAGGGTTTCATTGATGCGCGGCAGCATCTGGCGGATGCCGTCGATGATCGACAGAGTAGAGATACTGCCGTTTTTCAACGCTGGCATCAGCACCGCGCGATGGCCGTCGACGCGCACGATGTTGGTCTGCGGCGGCGAGCCGTCACGCACGTGGGCCACTTGGCCGATGGTGATGATTGCGCCGTCGACCGTCTTGATCGGCAGGTCGTTGAGCTCATCAATCGCCTTGGGGCTGTTGTTGAGCAGGATCGTGTATTCGTTGGGGCCGAGTTTGGCGGTACCCACTGGAATGATCTGGTTTTGCAGCGCCAGGGCGTTGCCCACGTCCTGTGCCGACAAGCCTTTGGCGGCCAGCGCCTGCGGGTCGAGGTCGAGGGTGATCTGGCGTTGCTTGCCACCCATTGGCGTGGGCATGGCCAGGCCGGGCAGGGCGCTCAAGGGCAGGCGGATATTGTTCTGTACCAGGTCGCGGATCTTGGCTTCCGAGAGGCTGGGGCTGGAAAACGCCAGTTGCAGGATCGGCACCGTGGAGGCGCTGTAGTTGAGGATCAGCGGCGGCGTGATGCCCGGTGGCATCTGCTTGAGCACGGTCTGTGACACGGCCGTGACTTGGGCGTTGGCGGTGCGGATATCCACACCCGGTTGGAAGAAGATTTTGACGATGCCCATGCCGGGCAGCGATTGCGATTCGATGTGTTCGATGTCGTTGACAGTGGTGCTCAAGGAGCGTTCGTAGGTGTAGATCACCCGACCGGCCATGGCGTCCGGCGACAGGCCGTTGTACTGCCAAACCACAGCGACGACGGGGATGCCGATATCGGGAAAAACATCCGTGGGGGTTCGTAGGGCCGCCATCGGCCCGATGATGCAGATGAATATGGCCAACACGATAAACGTGTAGGGCTTTTGCAGTGCGGTCTTTACCAGCCCGAGCATGCGTGAACCTCCGAGGGAGCAGGATTGCAAACCCCGGCAGTCTTGCCCGACCCACCTAACACGTACCTTTCAGCCAGGTGAAGGAACATTTAGTTAACGGCTGAAGATCGTTTCATATGTATTCATTTGTTCTACATAGGGCAGCTCTCCAAGCTTGTAACCCATCGGCGGCGATACAGTTGAATCGCCTTCAACGTTTTTACTGATGCCCTTTGGAGCCCTGCCATGTCATTCAAACCTCTGTTGTTGATCCCCGCGCTTGGTGTTGTTTTGTTGTTGTCAGCCTGCGCCGGCCCCATCCCTAAAGCTGACCCGAGCGAGGCATGGATTGGTCTGAAGGAAGAAGCGCCAAATGACCTGATGGCCGAGCGCGTCGACGGCCACCGCGTGGATGACGGTCGCTATTTTGAAGTGACGCCGGGGGACCATCGTTTGGATGTGACACTGTTTGAAGAAGAGCCGGGCGACGACAACCAGCAAGACTGCCAGGGCCGGGTCGAGTACAAGAACTTCAAGGCGGGTGAGCACTACACGCTGGTGGAATCCAGCCTGGGCACTACCGTGCGTGCCGTGCTCAAGGACGGTCGCGGCAAGGAAGTGGCCGCGACTCAAGACTTCAGTTGCATGCCTGGCTAGGCGTGATGCACCACGGCCTTGTGCGGCTTGGCGGGTGCAGCCGGTGTGACATGGGGGTGGTGATGCCGACGCGTTACGCGCATCACGCCCCACAGCATGGCGGCGGCTACTGACAGCCAACCGCAGACCAACAGGAAAATCGTTGTTGCAAGGCTCATTCTGGCCTCCTTTCGCCCCGCTGGGGGCACACACAGTCTTCTCAATGGACAGTCTAGCCAGCTGACGGTTGCGTGCTATTGACCAATGGTCGAATCGGTCCAACTTGTTGGCTATATCAGCAGCCTGTCGCTACTCCCTAAACGCGATTGGGCTATGATCTGGGCCCTTACCGGCCGTTGATCAAGAGAGTAAAAAATTGCGCTTACGCTCGAACGTTAAAACCTCCTTGCTGCTGGCGTGCGCCCTCGGGCTGGCGGCGTGTTCCGGGCACCCGTCGAAACTGGCGGGGTTGCCGGAGCGCGTTGAACTCACGGGTGTGCCGGCGTATCGCAGCGAGGCCTATCAGAGCGGTCCTTCAGCTTTAGCCAGCATGCTGTCGCAACAAGGCATTGTCATGACACCCGGCTTGCTGGACAAACCGCTGCACTTACCGGGTGGCGAGGCGAACCTTGAGCGCAATATGCAGGTGCTGGCGCGTGAATACGGGCTGATGGTGTACCCGCTGGACAGCCAGCTGACGGCCGTGCTGGCGCAAGTGGCGGCGGGTTACCCGGTGATGGCGCGGATCAACCCGAGCATGTGGTCGGGCACGCGTTATGTTGTGGTGGTGGGGTTCAATCAGCAGAAAAGCACCGTGCTGCTGCGCTCGGGCATGGACCGACGGCTGTTGATGAGCTTCAGTAATTTTGAGTCGGCGTGGAAGATCGCGGGGCACTGGGCGATTTTGACCCAGCGCCCGAGCCAGTTGCCGGCGAATGTGGATGTGCAGCGCTGGCGCGACTCTGCCAATGCCACGGCGCAGGCCGGGCAGGAGCAGGCGGCTGCGCAGGCGCTCAAGGTATTGGCGGAAAGAAAGTAAAAACGCTGAAGGCTATAGCCTGTGGGAGCTGGCTCCCACATTATTCAGCGGCGTACTTCAGCCGCGTTCGGGCGATTCTTCAGGTTCTTGTCGGCCTTGTAGCGCAAGGCCACGTCCGGCACCGAACCGCCGCGCCCGGTTTCGACCCAGTTGCGGATACGAGTGGCATCGGCAAAGTGGGTGAACTTGCCGAACGCATCAAGGATCACCAGCGATACCGGGCGGTTGCCCATGCTGGTCACCAGCACCAGGCAGTGGCCGGCCTGGTTGGTGAAGCCGGTCTTGGTCAGCTTGATATCCCAGTTGGCGCGGTTGATCAGGTGATCGGTGTTGGAGAAACCCAAGGTGTAGTTGGGCTTGCGGAACGCCACGGTCTTTTCCTTGGTGGTGCTCAGTTGGCTCAGCATCGGGTATTTACGCGCGGCGGCCAGCAGCTTGCTCAGGTCGCGGGCGGTGGACACGTTGTGAATCGACAGGCCGGTGGGCTCCACGTAGTGCGTGCTGGTCATGCCCAGTGCCTTGGCCTTGGCGTTCATCGCTGCAATAAACGCCGGGTAGCCGCCCGGGTAGTGGTGGGCCAGGCTGGCGGCGGCGCGGTTTTCCGAGGACATCAGGGCGATCAGCAGCATTTCCTTGCGCGGCATTTCGCTGCCGATTTTCACCCGGGAGAACACGCCTTTCATTTCTGGCGTGTCCTTGATGTTGATGTCGATGTACTCATCCATGTTCTGTTTGGCTTCGAGCACGATCAGGCCGGTCATCAGCTTGCTGACGGAGGCAATTGGCACCACCACGTCGGGGTTGCTGGAATAGATGACTTTGTTGGTCTGCAGGTCGACCAGGATGGCGCTGCCGGAAGCAATCTGCAGTTTTGAAGTATCACGCGGGGCGAGGGTGGTTTCGCTGGCGTGCGCGAAGGTGCCTGTAAATGCAAAAAATAGGCTGACAAGAGAGAGACGAATTTTCACGCGGGTGAACTCGCTAAAAAAGTAAGGAAAATGCCGTTCGAGAACGGTTTTTTGATAAATGCCGTTACATTTTAGGAGTATGGACGAAGAACTGTCGAATGTTCTTCTAGATCCAGACGAAAGTGCTTAAAAACTAAGAAAAAAGGGTTTTTAGCCATTCAATAAAAAGCCCTGCGATAAGGCAGGGCTTTTTCAGTACGGCAGGTTATTAGCCGTGCAGGCTTTCTGCGGCATACAGGGTGTTTTCCAGCAGGCACGCACGGGTCATCGGGCCGACACCGCCGGGTACCGGGGTGATCCAGCCGGCACGGGGCAGGGCGGTTTCGTACACCACGTCGCCGACCAGCTTGCCGTCGTCCTGACGGTTGATGCCCACATCGATCACGATCGCGCCTTCCTTGATCCACTCGCCCTTGACCAGGCCCGGCTTGCCCGCGGCAACCACCACCAGGTCGGCACGGCCAACATGGCCGGCGAGGTCTTTGGTGAAACGGTGGGTGACAGTCACGGTGCAGCCGGCCAGCAGCAGCTCCATGGCCATCGGGCGGCCAACAATGTTGGAGGCACCAACGACTACGGCATCCAGACCGTACAGATCGACGCCGGTGCTCTCCAGCAGGGTCATGATGCCCTTCGGGGTGCAGGGGCGCAGCAGCGGGATGCGTTGGGCCAGGCGGCCGACGTTATAGGGGTGGAAGCCGTCGACGTCTTTGTCCGGGCGGATGCGCTCCAACAGTTTGGAGGCGTCCAGGTGCTCGGGCAGTGGCAGTTGCAGCAGGATACCGTCAATGGCCGGGTCGTCGTTGAGGCCGTCGATCAGGTCGGTAAGCGCCTGCTGGGTGGTCTCGGAAGGCAAGTCGTAGGCCTTGGAAATAAAGCCGACCTCTTCACAGTCTTTACGCTTGTGCGAGACATAAACCTGAGAGGCAGGATCGCTGCCGACCAGGATCACCGCGAGGCCAGGCGTGCGCAGACCTTGCAGGCGGCGCTCGGTGACTCGTTTGGCGATCTGCTGGCGCAGGCTGGCGGCGATTGATTTGCCGTCGATAAGTTGTGCAGTCATTACGCGTGATTAACCATCGAGAGGGGGAAGAAAAGTGCGCGCATTCTCGCACGCCATGACGTGAGGGCAAAGGCGCTTGGTCTGCAAATTGCCCTAACCCCTTAAATAAAATCAGTTTTTTTCAAAAAAGATTTGACGGGTATCAAGGCCGTCTATACTATTCGTCGCACTTGTCGGGCACAGCCTAGCACTGGTTAAGAAGGTCGAGCAGATAGAGCTGTTCTGCAAGGCTGGAAGCACTTAGTTTGTAATCTTCAACGAGTACAGATTAATAAGGCGCCCGTAGCTCAGCTGGATAGAGCATCCGCCTTCTAAGCGGATGGTCGCAGGTTCGAGTCCTGCCGGGTGCGCCATTAGGCAGCTTTGGCACAAGTAGCGCTATATGGTGGGCGTAGCTCAGTTGGTAGAGCACGGGATTGTGACTCCCGTTGTCGAGGGTTCGATCCCCTTCGTCCACCCCATATTTAGAAAGGCGCCAGATTAATCATCTGGCGCCTTTGCTTTAAGAGTTTCAAGCGCGGATGTGGTGGAATTGGTAGACACACTGGATTTAGGTTCCAGCGCCGCGAGGCGTAAGAGTTCGAGTCTCTTCATCCGCACCAATTAAGCGTCACCCAGCCATCAGGCAGGGTGAGGCCAGACAAGGAAGTTGTTCGAGTTCCTTGTTGAAGCAATATGGTGGGCGTAGCTCAGTTGGTAGAGCACGGGATTGTGACTCCCGTTGTCGAGGGTTCGATCCCCTTCGTCCACCCCATATTTTAA
>NZ_VBVZ01000869.1 GCF_005863185.1 Pseudomonas edaphica | reverse complement strand
CGGCGGCGACGGCCGCCACGCCCACCCGACCCAGGGCATGCTGGACATGCTCACTATTCGTCGGCACAAGGGCAGCTTTGAAAACCTCTCGGTGGCCATCGTCGGCGACATCCTGCACTCGAGGGTGGCGCGCTCGAACATGCTGGCCCTGAAAACCCTCGGCTGCCCGGACATTCGCGTGATCGCGCCGAAAACCCTGCTGCCGATCGGCATCGAGCAATACGGCGTGAAGGTCTACACCGACATGACCGAAGGCCTCAAGGATGTGGACGTGGTGATCATGCTGCGCCTGCAACGTGAGCGCATGTCCGGTGGCCTGCTGCCGAGCGAAGGCGAGTTCTACCGCCTGTTCGGCCTGACTACCGCGCGTTTGGCCGGCGCCAAGCCGAATGCCATCGTGATGCACCCAGGCCCGATCAACCGTGGCGTGGAGATTGAATCGGCAGTGGCCGATGGCCCGCAGTCGGTGATCCTCAACCAGGTGACTTATGGCATCGCCATCCGCATGGCCGTGTTGTCCATGGCCATGAGCGGGCAAACCGCGCAACGTCAATTCGAGCAGGAGAACGCCCAGTGAAGCTCAGCATTCTTGGCGCTCGCGTTATCGATCCGGCCAGTGGCCTGGATCAAGTCACCGACCTTCACCTGGAAGCCGGCAAGCTCATCGCCATTGGCGCCGCGCCCGCAGGCTTCAGCGCCAGCCAGAGTATCGATGCCAACGGCCTGGTGGCCGCGCCTGGCCTGGTGGACCTGAACGTCGCCCTGCGCGAGCCGGGTTACAGCCGCAAAGGCAGCATCGCCAGCGAAACCCGTGCGGCCGCAGCCGGTGGCGTCACCAGCCTGTGCTGCCCGCCACACACCAAGCCGATCCTGGACACTTCGGCGGTGACCGAGTTGATCCTCGACCGCGCCCGTGAAGCCGGTAATTGCAAGGTGTTCCCCATCGGCGCCCTGAGCAAAGGCCTGGAAGGCGAACAACTTGCCGAGCTGATCGCCCTGCGTGACGCCGGTTGCGTGGCGTTCGGCAATGGCCTGGAGAGTTTTCGCAGCACCCGCACGCTGTGCCGTGCGCTGGAATATGCGGCCACGTTCGATCTGACCGTGATCTTCCACTCCCAGGACCGCGACCTGGCCGAAGGTGGCCTGGCTCATGAGGGCGCCGTCGCCAGCTTCCTCGGCCTACCGGGCATTCCGGAAACTGCCGAGACCGTGGCCCTGGCCCGTGATCTGTTGTTGGTGGAACAAAGCGGTGTGCGTGCGCACTTCAGCCAACTCACCAGCGCACGCGGTGTGGCCTTGATCGCCCAGGCCCAGGCGCGCGGCTTGCCGGTGACGGCGGATGTGGCGTTGTATCAGCTGATTTTGACCGATGAGGCGCTGATCGACTTCTCCAGCCTGTATCACGTGCAGCCGCCGCTGCGCACGCTGGCCGACCGTGAAGGTTTGCGGGCGGCGGTGAAGTCGGGTGTGGTTTCGGCGATTTCCAGCCATCACCAGCCCCACGAACGGGATGCCAAGCTGGCACCGTTTGGCGCAACAGAGCCTGGAATCAGCAGCGTAGAGCTGTTGCTGCCATTGGCGATGACGTTGGTGGAAGACGGTTTGCTGGACTTGCCGACGCTGCTGGCGCGCCTGAGCGCTGGCCCTGCCGAGGCATTGCGCCTGCCAGCGGGCAAGTTGGCGGTGGGTTCGGCGGCGGATCTGGTGCTGTTTGACCCGGCCAGTTCCACGGTTGCCGGGGAACACTGGCTGTCCAAGGGCGAGAACTGCCCGTTCATCGGCCATAGCCTGCCGGCGACGGTGCGCTACACCTTGGTGGATGGGCGGATTACTTACCAGGCCTGATAGATCACACAGCTAGTGTAGGCACGGTCAATGTGGGAGCTGGCTTGCCTGCGATAGCATCACC
>NZ_VBVZ01000868.1 GCF_005863185.1 Pseudomonas edaphica | reverse complement strand
GCAACCGGGTCATCTGCGCGCCGAACCCCGGCGTGCTGGACTTCCAGGACGCGGTCTACGGCCCGGTCACCTATGACATCACCTGCCTGTTCAAGGATGCGTTTCTCAGCTGGCCCAAGGCGCGTGTGCAGGCGTGGCAACGCGGCTACTGGGAACGTGCTGGCGCTTTGGGCATCCCGGTGCAGGCGGATTTCAACGAGTTCCTGCGGGCCAGTGACCTGATGGGCGTGCAGCGTCACCTCAAGGTCATCGGCATTTTTGCACGCATCTGCCATCGCGATGGCAAGCCACGCTACCTGGCCGATGTGCCGCGTTTCTTTGCTTATATAGAAGCGGTACTGGCCGACCGGCCGGAGCTGGACGAGTTGGGCGAGCTGCTCGCCAGCCTGCGTGCACTAACCGAGGCGCGCGTATGAAGGCGATGATCCTGGCAGCAGGCAAAGGTGAGCGGATGCGCCCGCTCACGTTGCACACGCCCAAACCACTGGTGCAGGCGGGCGGCAAGCGTTTGATCGAGTATCACCTTGAAGCGCTGGCCAAGGCCGGCTTCACCGATATCGTGATCAACCATGCCTGGCTCGGCCAGCAGATTGAAAGCTACCTGGGTGATGGTGCGCAGTTTGGCTTGCGCATTCAGTACTCGCCCGAGGGCGAGCCGCTGGAAACCGGTGGCGGAATTTTCCAGGCGCTGCCGTTGTTGGGCGACGAGCCTTTTCTGGTGGTCAATGGTGATATCTGGACCGACTACGACTTCAATCTCCTCAAGCAACCGCTCAAGGGCCTGGCTCACCTGGTGATGGTCGATAACCCGGCGCATCACCCTTCTGGCGGCGATTTCTACCTGGACGAAGGTCTGCTTCATGATGCCGCGCCCGGTGCCGATAACCTGACCTTCAGTGGCATTTCAGTTCTCGACCCGAAGTTGTTCGCGGGTTGCAGCGCCGGTGCCTTCAAACTGGCGCCGCTGTTGCGGGAGGCCATGGCCAAAGGTCTGGTAACGGGAGAGCACATGACAGGACGCTGGATTGATGTCGGCACGCTGGAGCGTCTGGCGCAGGTTGAAACCCTGCTGACTGCGGGGCAATAAGATGTTGTGGCCAGGGACACTGATCGGTGCCGGGGCTGGCTTTGCCATTGCCAGTATTCCGGGGGCCTTGTTGGGCGCATTGCTGGGGCAGGCACTGGATCGCCGCCTGCAGTTGCACAGCTGGGCGCAATTGCGCGAGCGCCTGGGCGGGCGCCCGGCGTTGCGCAACGACGAATTGCTGTTTGTTTTGTTGGGGCGCCTGGCCAAGAGTAATGGCCGGGTGGTGGAGGGGCATATTCAGCAGGCGCGCCAGGAGATGCGCTCGCTGGACATGAGCGAGCCGGCCCAGCGTCGGGCGATTACCGCGTTCAATCGTGGCAAGTCGGGATCCGACCGAGTGCGCAATTACCTGCGCGTACTCAAAGCCCAACCCCATGCGGCAGAAGGTGTATTGCGTGCATGCTGGCGCATGGCCTGGGCGGACGGCAGGGCCGATGACGCCGAGCGCGACCTGATTGACCTATGGGGCAAGTGGCTGGGGTGGACGCCGCAACAGCTGCAGGCGCTGGCGTCTGATTACGCCCCCGAACGCAAGCCATTAGCCAGTCGTGGCGGGGCGTATCAGGAGGCGTTGCGGATTCTGGGGGTGACGTCCACCAGCGAACCGGCGGCGATCAAACGTGCCTATCGCCGCCTGCTCAGCCGCCATCACCCGGACAAGATTGCCGGCAGTGGCGCGAGCCTGGCGCAAGTGCGTGAGGCCACCGAGCGCACCCGCGAGTTGCACAATGCCTATGCGTTGATTCGTGAGCGGCGGGATTTCAGGTAGCCACCACCATTTGGAAGTGACAACCCAATCAGTGTGGGAGCTGGCTTGCCTGCGATAGCGATGTGTC
>NZ_VBVZ01000867.1 GCF_005863185.1 Pseudomonas edaphica | reverse complement strand
GCACGGTCATGCCGTCTTCCAGGCCTGCCAGTGCTTCTTCATAGGACGCCACGCGTTTATCGAAACCTGCCATATGCACCTCTTTTATTGTTTGTGGGCCAGCCAATGAACTGAGTGTTGCGCCGACGGATTGATTTGTTAAGTTGTTTTTTAAGGTTGATTGATTTAGAAAACAGCATAGTCCAATCGCCGCCCGGAGCAGCCTCATGACCGTCAAACAGATGCGCGCCTTTCTCGCCGTGGCCCAAAGCCTGAGTTTTGCCGCCGCCTGCGAGCGCCTGCACCTTTCCCAATCGGCGCTGAGCCTGACCATCAAGGGCTTGGAGGAGGGCCTGGGTGGGCGCCTGTTCAGCCGCAATACCCGCAACGTCGCACTGACACCCGAAGGTGAATCGCTGCTGCCGTTGGCGCGCCGGTTGATTGCCGACTGGGACAATGCCGAAGACGAACTGCGTCAGCGTTTCACCCTGCAGCGTGGCCGCGTCACCGTGGCGGCGATGCCTTCGTTTGCGGGCAACCTGCTGCCACCGATTCTTAAGATATTCCGCGCACGTTACCCGCAGGTGAATGTGACGGTGCATGACCTGATCAATGAACAGGTGCTGGAAATGGTCCGCGATCGCCAAGTGGAGCTGGGCGTGGCGTTCGAGCCATCCGAAGGTTCGTCCCTGGCATTCACGCCTTTATACCTGGACCGGTTTATTGCGGTGGTGCCCGGTGATTCGCCCTTGGCGCAATGTACCGAAGTCGACTGGAAAACCCTGTTGGAACACCCGTTCATCACCCTGCAACGGCCCTCGACGGTGCGCGTGATGCTGGAGGAGCACCTTGGGGCCTTGCAGATGAAATTGCCGGTGGCGTTGGAAAGCCATCAATTGGCCACGGTCGGCAAGATGGTTGCCAGTGGCCTGGGTGTCAGCGCCGTGCCTGCATTGTGCGCACGTCAGATGGAGGAGGCGGGCGCCCATTGCATCACCTTGAGCGATCCGGTGATCGAGCGGCCGATTGGCGTGCTCACCAAACCCGGTCATGAACTGTCGGCGGCGGCGCAGGTGTTGTTTGATATTTTTCGCGACGAAGCCGCGAAGGGACGTTTCCCGACGTTTTGAGCGTGCCACAAAACAAATGTGGGAGCTGGCTTGCCTGCGATAGCCAGTTAACATTCAACAAAAGTGTTGGCAGTTAAACCGTTATCGCCGGCAAGCCAGCTCCCACAGTGGGCAAGTTTTACTTAGTAGTAGCGGTCGATCACTTTAACTTGCGAGTTATCCTTGAAAGATGCCCAGGCATTGTTAAGTGTGTCGAATACTTGCTCAATGAAGTTTCGATCGGCCGCCGCTTTCTTGCCGACATAACCCTGGCCGCGGCGGTACATCTTCAGGCGCGCCGCGAGTTCACGGTGAGTGCGGTCAAACTCGGCTTCTTCGGTGTGGGGCGCCAGGCAGTCAATTTTGACTTCGCCCGACTTGCCAACCCACAGGATATGGTCGTCGAGTTTGTCTTTTTGCGCTGCGAACATCTCAGCCAATTCATCGATAGTTGGTTGGTTGTTCAGATTCATGTGTAAGCCCCTTGACCAGTTGGCGATCTATCAGTTGGTTCGTTAAAACTGCTTAGTTGTCTCCGGTTGCTAAAACCGGGCGTCAGTAACGGTCTGCCGAATACGGGCAGGGTCTTGAACCTGATGCATGTAGTCTTGCTGATGAGCGGCTACGTGATGGTTTCATCACGAAGACAAGCAGCGTTTGAGCTCCTTGTACCGATCCTTGCGGGCCGGTCAGCTTCATCAATCTGCCTTGTGGGCAGTGCACATCCGGAAAAAACAGCTCGGCGGTCAGACGAGCTTGTTCAAAACGCGTGTTACCAACGCTCCCGATCCGGGAGACGTCTCGATAATGCAAGGACAAAAAGGTTACGTCAACGATTATGTAGTGATTATTTTTAGTC
>NZ_VBVZ01000866.1 GCF_005863185.1 Pseudomonas edaphica | reverse complement strand
GCCTGCACACCGATATCCAGCACAACTACGCCCAGCACCAGCAAGATCAGCGAGGTCTGCGCCCCCGCCAGCAGCAAAAACGCCAAGGTCACAATCCCCACGCTGGCCCCGATCACCTTGCGACAACCCAGTTTGTCCGCCGCCCGGCCGCCATACGACGCCGCGAACGCACCCACCGCGCCGATAATTCCGAAACCACCGGCCCAGGCACTGCCCAGCTGCCACGGCCCATTGGCGAGCAACCCGGCCAAATTCACCCAAAACGCGTTGAAGCACGCCCACAACAACGCCTGCACCATCATTGATTGCCGAATCGGGCTGTTATCGCGCATCAACGGCCACAGTGAAGCCAGCAGGCGAGGGTAGGACAGGTTCGTACTCGGCACGCCCGGCGGCAGTAGCCTCGCCGCGATAAACCACACCGGGATCATGAACGCCGCCTCCATGGCGTACACCGCCCGCCAGCCATACGCCTCACCGACCACACCACTGATGGTGCGGCCGAGCAAAATCCCCAACATGATCCCGCTGACCACCGTGCCCACATTGCGCCCGCGTTCGTGGGGCTGCGACATCACTGCCGCAAAGGGCACCAGTTGCTGCGGAACGCAACACACCACGCCCAGCCCGAACGAGGCGCCGATCAACGCCCAGATACTCGGCGCAAAAGCCGCCGCCAAGGCAAAGCAGAACGCCAGCGCAATCTGCCCGAGTACCAGCTTGCGCCGATCAAAGCGGTCGCCCATGGGCAATAAAAACGCCAACCCGGTGGCAAACCCCAGCAAGGCCGCGCCTGCCACCAGGTTGACCGTCGACACTGCGACGCCCATGTCCGAGGCGATCAACGGCAGCACCGGCTGGGTGCAGTAAATGTTGGTGACCACCGCGCCGGCGATCACCGCCATCATGATGATCTTGCCTCGCGGCGGTGCATTCTCGGATGTCATGGCGTTTGCCTCATGTCGCTGGGGGATGAGTCGCCAACCTTACGCAGTCGCGTTTATGTCGATAATCCCCTAGGATCGGTAATCATCCTTCCAGAATTTGATAGGGCGTTATGAACCGTCTTGAATCGATGTCGGTGTTTGTTGCGGTGGTGGAGGCGGGCAGCCTGTCGGCGGCAGCGCGCCAGTTGGGCATGCCGCTGGCCACCGTCAGCCGTAAAGTCGCGGAACTGGAAGCTCACCTGAAATCCCGGCTGCTGCACCGCACCACGCGGCAGTTGTCGCTGACGGACGTGGGCGCTTCCTATCTGGCGGCGTGCCGGCGGATTCTCGAAGAGATCGGCGAAGCCGAACGGGCCGCCACCGGCGAATATGCCGTGCCCAAAGGCGAGCTCACGGTGACCGCGCCCATCGTGTTCGGGCGCCTGCATATCGTGCCGGTGGTGGCGGAGTTTCTGGCGCAATACCCCGAGATCAGCGTCAACCTGATGCTCACCGACCGCGTAGTACACCTGATGGAAGAACAGTGCGATGTGGCCGTGCGTATTGGTGACTTGCCGGACAGTTCGCTCAAGGCGCTGCAAGTCGGCACGGTGCGGCGGGTGGTGTGTGCCAGTCCCCACTATCTGCAAACCCATGGCGAACCGACCACGCCGCAGGCGCTGACGGACCACAGTTGCATCACCTTTGAAGTGCTGTCCTCGGTGGGCGCCTGGGTGTTTGGGGCGGGTAAAGCGCAACAAACCGTGCCCGTGCATTCGCGGCTGTCGGTAAACACGGCGGAAGCGGCGATCACGGCGGCAACACTGGGTGTTGGCGTGATTCGAGTGCTGTCGTATCAAGTGGCGGACGCAGTGCAAAAGGGTGATTTGCAGGTGGTGTTGCAGCCCTATGAATCAGCGGCATTGCCCATCAGCCTGGTGCATAAAGGGCAGGCGCCATTGCCGTTGAAAGTGCGCGCCTTCCTGGACTTCGTCACCCCGCGACTGCGCGTGCGTGACGCAAATATCCCCTGATGTACGCGGACGCAATG
>NZ_VBVZ01000865.1 GCF_005863185.1 Pseudomonas edaphica | reverse complement strand
CCCAATGGCCCCTGCCACATCGCCTCCGCCACAGCGCGGGTCAGCTCGATCACCGGCGACGGCACTTCGCGCAACAACACATCGTAAAGCCCGACAATCTGCAGCCAGTCCGTGTCCTCTGCCTGGGGCGCTTCGGCATGCACCGCCGCGATCGCCGCCTGCAGGCAATACGGGCCAAAACGCCGTGTGTTCAACGCCTGCTCCACCAGTGCGCAGCCTTCAGCAATCAAGGAGGCGTCCCACACTGCGCGGTTCTGTTCATGCAATAACACCAACTCACCGTCGGCCGAGGTGCGCGTTGCTCGGCGCGACTCATGCAGCAGCATCAGCGCCAGCAAGCCCATGACCTCCGGCTCTGGCAGCAACTCCAGCAGCAAACGCCCCAAACGAATGGCTTCGCGGGTCAGGTCTTCGCGGGTGAGGTCGGCGCCCATGGACGCCGAATAGCCTTCGTTGAACACCAGGTAAACCACGCGCAGCACGCTGTCCAGACGCTCGGGCAACGCGTCCAGGGTAGGCACCTGGTAGGGGATTTTTGCTTCGCGGATCTTGCCCTTGGCGCGCACGATGCGCTGGGCGATGGTGGTGGGCGTGGCCAGAAAGGCGCGGGCGATTTCTTCGGTGGTGAGGTCGCAGATCTCACGCAAGGTCAGCGCCGCCTGGGCGTCGGGTGCCAACGCCGGGTGGCAGCAGGTGAAGATCAGGCGCAAGCGGTCGTCTTCCACGTCTTCCTCACTCCAGTCAGCCGCTTCCAGCGCGTCGGCCTGCTCCTGCAGTAACGGGGTAAAACGTGCCTGTCGGCGTAGGCGGTCGATGGCTTTGAAGCGGCCGGTGGAGACCAGCCAGGCCCGTGGGTTATCCGGCACGCCGTCTTGCGGCCAGCGCTGCAGCGCAATAAAAAACGCCTCGTGCAGCGCCTCTTCAGCCAAGTCGAAATCACCCAGCAAGCGAATCAGCGTCGCCAGTACGCGGCGTGATTCGCTGCGGTAAATCGCCTCGACCTGCGGGGTCAATCGGGCATGCCCTGGGTCACCAAAGCCACCAGGCGGTCGAGGCTCTGGCCCCAGCCGTCATGGAAACCCATGGCTTCGTGGGCCTGCTTGTCAGCTTCGCTCCAATGCATGGCGCGGGCGGTGTACTGGGTCTTGCCGTCGACGGCTTCGAAGGTCACTTCGGCGGTCATGAACGGCTTGCCCGACGGTACCCAGCCCGGCGCAAAGGCATCGGTAAACACCAGCCGGTTCGGCGCCTTGATTTCCAGGAATACGCCCGAGGTCGGGTATTCGGCGCCATCCGGCGCGCGCATCAAGGTACGAAACAGACCACCGACCCACAGGTTCATTTCGCACTCCGGCGTGGTCATGCCGTGTGGCCCCCACCATTGCTGTAACAGCTCGGGCGTGGTCCAGGCGCGAAACACCTTGCTTGGCGGTGCGTCGATCAAACGGCTGATGGACAGTTCAAATTCAGCAGGTTGGGTATTCATGGGGTAAACCTCCTTAAACTCTTGTGGTTGTTGTGTTCAGAGATTCAATTCACGCACGGGGCGCACTTCCACACTGCCGACCCGGGCTGCCGGTATGCCGCCCGCCACCTGGATCGCTTCGTGCAGGTCTTTGGCCTCGATCAGGTAAAACCCTGCGAGCTGTTCCTTGGTTTCGGCAAACGGCCCGTCGGTGATCGACAGCTTGCCATTGCGCATGCGCACGGTGGTGGCCGTGCTCACCGACTCCAACGGCTCGGCGGCGAGCATTCGGCCGCTGGCCTGGATGGCCTCGGCGTAGGCAAAACACTCCGGGTCCGCCGGGCTGTCGGGCGAGGTGTGTAACACCTCTTCGTTGCTGTAGATCAGGCAGAGGTATTTCATGGCGCTCTCCGTTTTCGGACTACTGACTATAGTTCGTGGCGGTCAAGGTTTCAGGTCGAACAATGCCGTGCCGCTTTCCATGTCGAAGGGCGCCGACCAGTGCTCATGCACCAC
>NZ_VBVZ01000864.1 GCF_005863185.1 Pseudomonas edaphica | reverse complement strand
ACGCGCCCCAGCGGGAGCAAGCTCCCTCGCCACTAGGGGCCAGTCTTAAACGTGGGGGATCAGGAGTTCGCGCGTCCCATCGCTGCGCTCAATCACCTCGCCGGGCAATTTCAAGCGCTGGTCATCCAGGTAGCGGTAGTCCTTGCGAGCCGCCACCAATTGGTCAAGATCCAGCTCGACGGTGAATTGCCCTTCCTCACGCCCCGCTTCAAACAGCAAGGTGCCGATCGGGTCCACCAGGGCGCTGCCACCGGCGAACAACAGGTCGTCGTCGCCCTCTTCGACCCGGTTGACCATCAGCGCAAACGCCTGGTTTTCCTGGGCGCGGGCCATGATCGCGGTGCGGTGCGTGGGGCCGTAAGGGTCCATGTTGCCGTTGGTGACGATCAGCAGTTCGGCACCCAGTTGCGCCAGGGCGCGGGCGGTTTCCGGGAACTCGATGTCGTAGCAAATCAGCAGGCCGACGCGCACGCCGTTCCACAGGCATGTGGCGTAACGATCACCAGCGGTGAACACGCCGCGATCCGAAGCCCACAGATGCGTCTTGCGATAACGCAGGGCGATGCCCTCGGGCGTGATCAGCAAGGTGGTGTTATAGAACTGGCCACCGTCGTGTTCGGCCATGCCGATGACCACGGCGATATTGCGCGCACGGGCCGCCTGGATAACCGCTTGTACGGTGGGGCCGTCTACCGGCTCGGCGATAGTGGCGACGGTCTCGGCCGACGGGAAGCCCATCAGGTGGGTTTCCGGGAAGACGATCAGTTGCGTGTCGGCGGCGCACGCAGCTATGGCCGCCAAGGCGCGCTCAAGGTTGTAAGCTGTACCGTTATCGCGGCCTGCCAATTGGGCAAATTCGACCTTCATGGGTATTCCTTGTTCTTTATCCGTGTCGCAGTATGCGCAGCCAACACCGGCCAGGGAATTACGCGGCCGAGGTAACCCGATAGGGGTAGATTGATGAGCATGACGCTGCAAGACATCGCCTGGCACCGTTCGGTGGGGCAAATGATAGACGCCCTGGACCAGCCCAATTTCTGGACCCAGCTTGTGCGGCTGTTGGACCAATACGTGCCGTCCGACAGTTGGGTGGCCTTGCTGTTCAGCAGTCAGCACCGCCCGCTGGTGTTCGCCGAATCCCCGGGCGCCGATGGCACGCCGGACCCTCTGTTCCAGGACTACCTCAACGGCCTGTACCTGCTCGACCCGTTCTACATCGCCAGCCGCGAACACGCGCGCACCGGCCTGTTGCGCCTGGCGGACGTGGCGCCGGAGCATTTCGAGCTGACCGAGTACTACCAGCGCTACTTTCGCCTGAACGTGGTGGCCGATGAAATCCAGTTCAATTGCCACCTGCCGGACGGGCGCACCCTGTGCCTGTCGCTGGGTTCGAAACAGCGTTTTGACCCACAGCAAATTGCCCTGCTGTCACTGATCCAGCCGTGGGTGTTGAGCCTGCTGCGCCAGCGCCTGCCCCATGAACTGAACCAGGTGAGCGCGCCGCAACCGCCGATTCAAAATGATGGCTGGGGCGCACAACTCACCGCCCGTGAGCTGGATGTAGGCCGTTTGATGCTCAGCGGTTGCTCCAGCAAGGAGATCGCCCGTAAGCTGGAAATCTCTGTTGAAACCGTGAAAGTCCATAAGAAACACATGTACAGCAAGCTAGGGATCAAATCCCAGTCGGAGCTGTTCTCGATCTTTCTTCAGGCGCAAAACGCCTGACCGATGAGTCCGAACCCAAGGAAACCCGTATGAGCCTGTCGTTGCTAAGCCGTTACGCCTTCTTTGCCGTGTGCGTTATTTTCACCCTCGCCAGCCTTCCGTTTATCGAACATGAGTGGCTGTGGCCTATCACCGTGGTCACCGGCATCCTCAGCCTGATCGGCGTTTTCGACCTGCTGCAAAGCCCACACGCGGTGCGCCGCAACTACCCGATCCTGGGTAATATCCGTTACCTGGTGGAAGCCATTCGCCCGGAGATCCGCCAGTAC
>NZ_VBVZ01000863.1 GCF_005863185.1 Pseudomonas edaphica | reverse complement strand
GGTGTGTGCCGTCGCCCTGGATATTTCACCGGCGATGTTTCTCTCGCTGCTGCAATCGGACATTGGCGTGCAGCACTTTTTGGTGGGGATGGTGAAAGCGCCGATTTTCGCCTTCCTGATCGCGGCGATTGGCTGCCTCGAAGGCTTCAAGGTCAGCGGCAGCGCCGAATCGGTCGGCGCGCACACCACCTCCAGCGTGGTGCAGTCTATTTTCGTGGTGATTGTGCTGGATGCGGTCGCCGCGATGTTCTTTATGGAGATGGGCTGGTGAGTCGTCTACACCGTGCGCCCACTGAGGCGGTGATCGAAGTGCGCGGCCTGTGCAATCGCTTTGGCAGCCAGAGCGTGCACGAGAACCTCGATCTGGATTTGTACAAAGGCGAGATCCTCGCGGTGGTCGGCGGCTCCGGCAGCGGCAAGTCGGTACTGCTTCGCAGCATCGTCGGCCTGCGGCGGCCCAGCGAAGGTGAGGTGCGGGTATTCGGCAAGAACCTGCCCAATTTGTCGGAACATGAACGCTCGCTGGTGGAACGGCGCTTTGGCGTGCTGTTCCAGAAGGGTGCGCTGTTTTCCTCGCTGACGGTCACCGAAAACGTCGCCCTGCCGTTGATCGAACACGCCGGCCTCAGCCGTCGCGACGCCGAACACTTGGCGGCAGTCAAGCTAGCCCTGGCGGGGCTGCCTTTGTCGGCGGCGGATAAATACCCGGCGTCACTGTCCGGCGGCATGATCAAGCGCGCGGCCCTGGCACGCGCCCTGGCCCTGGACCCGGACATTCTGTTCCTGGACGAACCCACCGCCGGCCTCGACCCGATTGGCGCGGCGCAATTCGACCAACTGATCCTCACCCTGCGCGATGCGCTGGGCTTGAGCGTGTTCCTGGTCACCCACGACCTCGACACGCTCTACACCATCACCGACCGTGTGGCGGTGCTGGCGCAGAAGAAAGTGCTGGTGGCCGATGCCATCGATGTCGTCTCGGAAACGGACGACGCCTGGATTCACGAATATTTCCACGGCCCCCGTGGCCGCGCGGCATTGGATGCCGCTCAATCGCTTAACGAGGTATGACATGGAAACCCGAGCCCATCATGTGATGATCGGTCTGTTCAGCGTGATCGTGGTGGTCGGCGCCATGCTGTTCGGCCTGTGGCTGGCCAAGTCCAGCGTCGATAGCGCCTTCCAGGACTACGAGGTGGTGTTCAACGAGGCGGTCAGCGGCCTGTCCCAGGGCAGTTCGGTGCAATACAGCGGGATCAAGGTGGGCGATGTCACCAGCCTGCGCCTGGACCCGAAAGACCCGCGCCGGGTACTGGCGCGCATCCGTTTGGCCGGGCAGACACCGATCAAGGAAGACACCCAGGCCAAGCTGGCACTGACCGGCATCACCGGCACCTCGATCATCCAGCTCAGCGGTGGTACGCCGCAAAGCCCGGAGCTCAAGGGCAAGGACGGCAACCTGCCGGAAATCATCGCCTCGCCGTCCCCCATTGCGCGCCTGCTTAATAACAGCAACGACCTGATGACCAGCATCAACCTGCTGCTGCACAACCACATGTTCTCGCGGGAGAACGTCGAGCGCCTGAGCAACACTCTGGACAATCTGCAACAAACCACCGGTGCCATCGCCGACCAGCGCGGTGATATCAAGGTAGTGATGCAACAATTGATGCAGGTGAGCAAACAGGCGAGCGCCGCGCTGGAGCAAACCACCACGTTGATGCGCAATGCCAACGGCTTGCTCAATGACCAAGGCAAGCAAGCCTTCGGCAGTGCCGAGCAGGCCATGAAGTCGCTGGAACAAAGCACCACGACCATCAACACCTTGCTGACCAACAACAAAGACTCGGTGAACAGCGGCATGCAGGGCCTCAACGAACTGGCACCGGCCGTGCGAGAGCTGCGCGAAACCCTCGGTTCGCTGCGCGCCATCTCCCGCCGCCTCGAAGCCAACCCCAGCGGTTACCTGCTGGGCAGCGACAAGAACAAGGAGTTCACG
>NZ_VBVZ01000862.1 GCF_005863185.1 Pseudomonas edaphica | reverse complement strand
CGCCTCTGCGGCTTTCTTCCGGGCGTTGGCTAGCGAGAGGTCGGGGTATGGACCAAGTGCCATGTTGATACGGCTTCTGGTCAACGGCTCGCGGTAATTGAAATTCCACATCATTGAGCCGCTCGCGCGTACTCGAAGCTGTAAGCCATCGCCGTCGCTGAGGACGAAGTCTTTACCAGTTGCCTTGACTGCCTTGAGCTGGCGATCGGAGAGGCGGGTTGCGTTAGTAGGCATGAGGGCTACCTCCAGCACCGTTTTGGTATCCTGAAAATAGCATTTGGCAGTCCGGGATACCACCTGGGATACCAAAGCGCCTGGAACTCAGAAACCCTGCAAAGCCCCCATAAGCGCTGAAACCCCCGTATTCACTGGATTTCAGGCACAAAAAAAGACGTCCGTGGACGTCTTTAGATGATGAAGTGGTGGAGCCGGGGGGATTTGAACCCCCGTCCGCCAGTACTCCGCTGTCGGTACTACATGCGTAGCCGTTTCTATTAAGTTAACCCTCAGCGACCCGAAGGGCAGGGTGCTTTGGGCGAGTTGTGTAAGTTTTAGCCGCTTCGTCCACAACGTACTGCACGGCGATTCTGTTCTATATGACAATCACTTTGGGTTTACAGACATCCCCTGGTGATTGCTGGACCCGAAGGTACCAGAAGCTCAGGGCTAAGGCTGCTTACGCAGCGAGAGCGAATTCCTGGCCGTAGTTTTCGTCATTGGCAACTATAAGAAGTTGCAACAGTGGATTTACGAGTTCTGTTACCAACTCGGCATGCACCTAAAGTTTCGCGACCGGCGTCGAATCCTAAACGGCCCCGTGCTTGTAACTCGTTGTTTCTTAGTGAGTGACAAGCCTGTGCAGTGTACGCCAAACCGTCACGGAAGGCCAACCCGAAGGTTGGCCCTCAGCGAGTGAACCGCTTATTGGCCGCCTTTGTCGCCGTTCTGCAGATCTTGCAGGGCCTTGGAGGTGATCTCGATGCATTTTTTGTCATCGCCAGCGGCGTGCGCGGCTTTGGCCTGGGACACGGCGGTGTCGATTTCGCCCTTTTTGCCACTGGTGTCGGTGGCGAGCAGGGCTTGGCCGTTGTTGATTTTATCCAGGTTGATTTTGCACAGGTCCGTCTCGCCGGCAGCAAAAACAGGCGAGGCCAACATTACGGCGGTGATGAACAAGCCAGCAAGAGCAGTACGCTTCATGGGGTATCTCCTTGAGCAAATAAGGCTCGATGCTGCGCCGAAGCGGGGCAGCCAGCGAGGTCACGGGTGAGCCTCGTTCGCCGAGGCCTATTCAAATGACTGCGCCGGCACGCAGGGGTTCTGTTTTATTTGCAGGTTTCATGGGCGCGGGCCTGGGTGACGCGGTCTACGAGGTACACCAGGCCGTGATAATCGATACCGCCATGCTGGCTCAGGCCGATCTCGCAGGTGCGGCTGGTAGAAATGCCCTCGCTGCAATGTTGCACCGCGTCCTTGAGCGAGCGCAGTGAGTGGGCGTTGAGTTCCGGGGTGGTGAAGCCTTTGTCGCCAGCGAAGCCACAGCAGTGAATGCCTTCCGGGATCACCACGGTGGTGGCGCAGCGCCGCACAAGGTCGATCAAGGCCTGGCTTTCGCCCAAGTGCTGGGTGCTACAGGTGACATGCACGGCGATGGGGGCTTGCTGTGGCGTGAAGTCGAGGCGGTCCATCAGGTGGGTGCGGATAAAACGCACCGGGTCGTAGAGGTCCAGGCGGGTTTCGCCGAGGTCTTGCACTAGCCGCAGGGTGCAGGGGCTGGTGTCGCAGTAGATCGGGTCGAGGCCGCCACGGCTGGCGTGGAGCAGGGCGCCGATCAGCTCCTGGCGCTTGTGCTCGGCTTGGTCGGCGTAACCTTTGGAAGCAAACGGCTGGCCGCAGCACAGGCTGTCCTGGTTGTCGGGAAACACGACTTGGTAACCGGCTTTTTCCAGCAGGCCGCGGGTTTTGTCGTACAGCGACATCTGCTCTTTATCGTCGGCTGATGGGCCC
>NZ_VBVZ01000861.1 GCF_005863185.1 Pseudomonas edaphica | reverse complement strand
TGTGTATAAGAGACAGCTGTTTATTTAGGCCCAACACACCCGTGCCGGACGCGGCAAACCGCACCTCCAGGTCCTTGATCTGCAACAGGCTCATGGGTGCTCTCCCAGCGGATAGTGGCAGGCTACGCGCGCACCTTCGGGCAGCACCTCAGTACACAACGCCGCCACTTGCGGGCAGCGCGGGTTGAATCGGCAACCGTCGGGCAAGGCATCCAGTAACGGCGGCTGGCCAGGGATGGTGCGCAGCAAGGCGTGGCCGCTGCTGTGGGCGGGTTGGCAATCGATAAGGCCAGCGGTGTACGGGTGTTGTGGATGGGCCAGCACGTCGTATTTGCTCGCGTGCTCGCACAGGCGTCCGGCGTACATCACCGCGATGGAATCACAGGTCTGCGCCACCACGCCCAGGTCATGGGTGATCATGATGATCGCCAGGCCACGCTGGTCTCGCAGCTCCAGCAGCAGGCGCAGGATCTGCGCCTGCACCGTCACATCCAGCGCGGTGGTCGGCTCGTCGGCAATCAGCACTTGCGGGTTGCAGCCCAGGGCCACGGCGATCATCGCGCGCTGGCGCATGCCGCCGGAGAACTCATGGGGGTAGTTGTCGACCCGCGCCTTGGGATCGGGAATACCGACCTGGCGCAGCACCTCGATGGCTTGCAGGCGCGCATCTTTTTTCGACGCACCCTGATGCAAACGGATGCCTTCGGCGATCTGCTCGCCGATGCGCATCAACGGGTCAAGGTGACTGCTGGGGTTCTGGAAAATCATGCCCAGTTGCCCACCGCGCACGGCGCGCATGCCAGCCTCATCAAGTTGCAACAGGTCGCGACCGGCCAGGCGCACAGCGCCGCCTTGCACCCGCAGGTTGGGCGACGGCAACAGGCGCATCAGGCCGCGACAGGCCAGGGTTTTGCCCGACCCGCTTTCACCCACCAGGCCGAGGATTTCACCTTCGGCCAAATCAAAGGACACACGATCAACCAGCGTGACCTCTCGCCCACCATTGTTGGCGATCACGCTGAGGTCCTGCACGTGAAGCAGGCTCATGAACGATCCCCCAATACTTGCGCCACACCATCGGCGAGCAGGCTGAAACCCATGGCCAGGGTCACAATGGCCAGGCCCGGGAAGGTGCAAAGCCACCAGGCTGTGGTGATAAACGCCTGCCCTTCGGCGACCATCGTGCCCCACTCCGCCGTCGGCGGTTGCACGCCCAGGCCCAGGTAGCTCACGGCGGCGCCGTTGAGCAGCACCAGCACGGCGTCGGACATCGAAAACACAATCGAGCCAAACATCGCGTTGGGCAACAAGTGCCGGAACAGAATGCGCCCATGGCCAAAGCCCAGGCTCTTGGCGGCCAGGGCGAAGTCGCTTTCCTTGAGCACCAGGATCTGCGAGCGGATCAACCGCGCATACGACACCCAGCCCACCAACGCCATGGCGATATAAAAACTCTGCAAGCCCGGCCCGAGGATGGCCATGATCGCCAGCATCAACACCAGGAACGGGAACGCCAGCACCACGTCGATCACGCGCATGCACACGCTGTCGAAGCGCCCGCCGATGTAGCCGGAAACAGCGCCGATAAAAGTGCCGATCAGGAACGGGAAGATCACGCCGATAACGGCCAGTTGCAGGTCAATCCGCGCGCCCCAGATCACCCTCGAAAGGATGTCTCTGCCGTAGTTATCCGTGCCAAATGGATGGGCAAGGCTGGGCGCCAGCAAACTCAGATCGGTGTTCTGCGCAATCGGGTCATACGGCGCGAGCCACGGCGCGAACAACGCCAGGGCCAACCACATAAACAAGATCAACAGCCC
Source organism: Pseudomonas edaphica (assembly GCF_005863185.1). GTDB lineage: Bacteria > Pseudomonadota > Gammaproteobacteria > Pseudomonadales > Pseudomonadaceae > Aquipseudomonas > Aquipseudomonas edaphica. Next base: position 187 of record NZ_VBVZ01000861.1, on the reverse strand, counting down.
CCACGCAGCGGTCAGCCGGCCGTTGCGAAAACCAAACCGCAGGCGCAAACGCCACGGCGCAATCAGTGGTCGGCTGCTCATTGCATCTTCACCCGTGGGTCGAGGGCCACGGTCGCCACGTCCGCGACGAAGTTGACCACCACCGTCGCACACGCCAGCACCATCGCCACGCCCTGCACCACCATGT
>NZ_VBVZ01000860.1 GCF_005863185.1 Pseudomonas edaphica | reverse complement strand
GGTCATGGCTGAAGGGCTCAACCGTTTCATAACCGTCAGCGCGATTATTATTCTGCTGGGCGGTTCGCTGGTCTGGCTGTTCGGGTTTACCGGCGTACACGTCGGTGCCAGCGGCTGGGTCTTTGGGCTATGGGCCTACCTCTTGTCGCGCGCCTGGTTCCACAGGAGCTGGAGCAACCTGTTAATCGCCGGTGTGGTGGCGGTGTTTTATGGCGGGTTGATCATGGGGTTTGTGCCGCGCCAGGGGATTTCCTTCGAAGGGCATCTGTTTGGTGCGCTCGCCGGCTTTATTGCTGCCAAGGTACTTCTCTCAACACCGCGCAGCAGGTTTAATGCCGGGTGAACGCACTTGCGCCTACCGACGCTGAGGCGATGGCGTCAGGAATCAAGTACCCAGGGAGTCAGGGGCGACATGTCGAATTTTCTTGTGTGGCGCTCGGGCGTCATCTTCCGCTTTTATTGTTTCTCATCTATTCCCTTCTCTATCGCTTCCACCCACCTCAAGGAACTCTCCAATGGGATGGTTTAAACAGTTGATGGGGCTTGAGGCCCCACAAACGAATGCCGAGTCGACATTGCCCCTGCCGACCACTGGCCCGTTGGGCCTGGCGCCCGGCAAAGGCGTGATGTTCGACACCACCCTGAAATTGTTGCTCGATGGGAAAACCTCGGTGGTGATCCCCGGCTCCCAGGAAGTCTGGGCCAACGGCACCGTTGACCTCGGGCAATCGACCTGGCTGTCGCGCTACTACATGAACGACGAAGATTACTGGCTGCAAGTACACACCACCGGCGAAGTCGCCGGGCAGGTCGAGTCGGTGATCCTGTTCAACTACTTGAGCTACGTCACCCTCAGCAGCGAAGCGGAACTGCGTCGGCTGGCAGGCCCACAAAGCCTGATCGGGCTACCGACTTACACCCACAACGGCGTCGAATACACCCGTGTGTGGGGCAGCGAAGCCGGCCAGACCGAACTGGTGGCGATGAGCGAGCGCGTGATAAACCCGGAAGACGCCTATAACGTCGAGCACCGTTCGATGCTGTACGCCCGTGACACCGGCCTGACCGATCGCCGCGAGTTCCTGCTGTTTTCCGTCGAAGAAGATGCCGAGGGTGGCATCAGCCTGAGCACGTCGCTGGGCATTTCGCTGTACACAACCGACCTGACTGCGCTCTAAAAAAGGAAGCCATCCATGCTAGAAGCTCTCTCCATCTCCCTGAACAAAGCGGCTGTGCTCGGCTTTGTCATCTACATCCTGGGGGCTGCGGTGCTGTTCGCGCTGTTCCAGTTCATCTACACCCGCATCACTCCGCACAAGGAGTTCGAACTGATCCGCGCCGGCAACGTTTCGGCTTCGGTCGCCCTGGGCGGCGCGATCATTGGCTTCGCTATTCCGGCCAGCAACGTGATTGCCTACTCCATCAGCCTGCTGGATTTTGTCGTCTGGTCGGTGATCGCCGCCGTCGTCCAGTTGCTGGCGTTTCTGCTGACCAGCCTGGTGCTCAAAGGCACGTCCGAGCGCATCAAGAATGGCGAAGTTGCGGCCGGCATCTACGTGGCCGCCGTGGCTATCAGCGTCGGCATGCTGAACGCCGCGTGCATGACGCCCACCCAGTACTGATTGCGCACGGAGCTCTCGATGAAACGAAGCAAATACGTCCAGCTGTCGCTGGCAGCGTCGGTCGCCATGGCGATATCCGGCTGCGGGCCGACCGAAAAAACCTACGATTTGCAGAAGAAGTACAACTTCCAGTCGGTACAGCAGTGCGCCGATGAAAAGCTGCCGGTCGACGTCTGCTCCGACGCCTACATGACCGCTATGGCCGAGCACCGCCGCATCGCGCCGGTGTACGACAGCCAGACCGATTGCGATGCCGACTTTGTCGCCGACTGGTGCCAGCAAGACTCCTCCGGCAAGTTCATCCCAAGGCTGGGCGGTTTCGAACTGACCGCCGAAGGCCAGGTGACCCAATCCCAGGTCGATGCGGCCAATGCCCAAGTCGCCGGTTC
>NZ_VBVZ01000085.1 GCF_005863185.1 Pseudomonas edaphica | reverse complement strand
CTGGACCCACTGAATGCCGAGCGCGTGATGCAGGCGTTGCTGGCCCAGGCCCGCGAACACCGTGCCGCCTGCGTGATCGCCACCCATGACGAACCCCTGGCCCGCGCCAGCGGCTTGCAGGTACGGCAGGCCTTCCAGGTATTCACCGAGCAGGCCACCGTCAGCCAGGTTGCCGCCCTTGCGCAGGGCCTGCGGGTCACGGCTCATATAGGCTGAAGCGCTGGCAATTTCCTGGAAGAAATCCTTGGGCGAGGTCTGGGTTTTACGCGCGGCATCCACGATCAGTTTCAGCGATTGCTGCAGGTCGTTTAGCTGCAATTTTGTGAGCATCACGCACACCTGGAACGCCGGCAGCGCCGGATTGGTCAGGTCACGATCGGCGGTCCAGGCGCTGACCAGTTGCGGCGCCTGGCTGGCGGTTTTACGGCCGAGGAAGTCCATGTGCATGGCGTAGCCGACTGCTGCGGATTTATCCGCCAGGCTCGGCGCGCTACTCAGCAGCGGCACCGGTTGCGGTGTGTCGCTGCGTACCTGGTGCACCAGGTTGGCGAACACTGTGCCAATCTCATCAACCCGCTCGCCCAGCTTGTGTACATCACCCCCGGGCACCGGCGTGTAAAGGTCGCCGATCTGCGGGTTGGCGTCTGCGGTCAGCACGCGGTACTGGGTTTCGGCACCGGCGTGGGTTTTCTTGCCGGCATCGGTACGCAGGTGCAGGGCGTAAATCTTGATCTGCTTGCCGAGTGCCGCCTGGCGCACTTCGGCTTCGTTCATCTGGGTGGCGGCGAACGGGTCGTTCTTGCGCAGCGCGCCGGCATCGGTGACCAGCAAAATGATGCGCCCGCCGTAGCCAGACCAATCCATGCCATCGACCGCCTGCATCACCCCGGCAAACGCGTCCTCATTGAACGAGTGACTGGACACCGTGGACGCTTTGACCTGGCGCGCCATATCGAGGAAGCGCTGCGGGTCGCGGCCCTGATCAAGGCTGATGAGCGTCTTGGCGACGTATTCCAAACCAGGGGTTTTCTTGATGCTGTTACGAAAGCCCACCAGCCCGAAGCTCACGCTATCAAGCTCACCGCGCTCGGCAATGCGAGTTTGCAACTCATGCACCACATCGCGAACCTGGTCGATGTAAGGCTGCATCGAAACCGTCGTGTCGACCACTAACACCACGGCCGTGCGGAAAGCGTCTGCGGCGATTGCTTTGGTGGCCGGCTTGGCCGCCGCGCTGCCCGGGTCGATGGACGCCACATTGAGCAACTGCACCGGCTGGCCGTTTTCGTCGAAGCTCTCTTTGGAATCAAAAATCGGCAGCAGGTAAAACTGGTTTTGCGGCACAGCACTGGCTGTCGGCTCAAGCGCCAGCACCTGTTGATTGTCTTCGCGGTTCTTCTGCGCCTTGGCCAACACGTTTTTGGCGGCGGCGGGATCAGCCAACAGCTTTTCCACCTGCGCCGATTGGCGCAGGAACATCACCGGCGCCCGGCCCGAGCGCTCGGTAAACTTAAGCACCAGGCTTTGCTTCCAGTCGCTGACTTGAGCGGCTGGCAACCAACCATCGCTGCGCCCATCGGTTGCGGCGCCGACACGCACCCACGGGCTGCCGTCGATGTCTTTACGCTGGTAAACATAGAGCACCGAAAACGCCGGCAGGGCTTCGTCTGCTGCACCACCGGCATCATGGGACAGCTTGGCGCCCGGCTTGCTGAGCACGCGCTGGAACAAGGTCTTTTTACCGGCCATCAGCAACGGCCGCTGGCCGCCATCCGCCTCGGCCACCACCGGCTTTACCTCCGGCGGTGGCGTGGTCTTGGGCACCACGGCGACAGGCGGTTTGGCAGGTTCATCGCTGCCGCTCAGCCACCAGTAACTGACGCCACCAATAGCCAGTGCAACCGCCACAGCGACAGCGGCCAGGGCCAGCACCGGACCACGGCGCTGCTCGGACACGGCGCGGTGTTGCGTGGGAGTTACCACCGGTTGACGCACCGGTTGCGGCTGGGGTTTGTCGGTCGGAATCTCGATGGACACTGGCGTCATTCCGGCCAAGTCAAAACTCAGCGGAATCGGTAACGGCCGCACCAGCGTGGCTTCCGGCGAATCTGCGGGCAGTTGGTCGAGCGCGCGCAGCAACGCCGCCGCATCCGGAAAACGCTCGGCCGGGTCTTTGGCCAACAGCTTGCGCAGCACCTCCTGATAACGCCCGTGGTGCACCGGCAGTTCCGGCAGCGGCTCGGTCAGATGCGCCAGCGCAGTGGACAGCGCATCGGTGCCGCTGTACGGCAGCTTGCCGACGAGAATTTCGTAGAGCACCACGCCCAACGCATACAGGTCGGCGCGGCCATCAATTTCCTGGCCACGCGCCTGCTCCGGGCTCATATAGCTCGGCGTGCCCACGGCAAAACCGGCTTGGGTGAACTGGGTGCGATCGTCCAGGGACTTGGCGATGCCGAAGTCCGACAGCACGGCGGTACCGTCAGCGCGAAACAGAATGTTCGCTGGTTTGACGTCGCGGTGTACCAAACCCTGTGCATGCGCATAGCCCAACGCCGAAGCGATCTGGCGAATCAGCGTCACGCCCTGCTCCGGCGTCAGGCCGGCGGCGATACGCTCCTTTAGCGTGCCGTTGGGCAGGTATTCCATGGCCATGTAGTACAGCTCACCGACATTGCCGATGTCATGGATGGTCACCGTGTGCGGATGCGACAGGCGCGCCAGGGTCTTGCCCTCGCGCAGGAAGCGCTCGCAGAAGCTCGGGTCGGCCGCCAGCGCCGCCGCCATCACCTTCAAGGCCACCTTGCGCTCCAGCGAGCGCTGGGTCGCCAGGTACACGCTGGCCATGGCGCCTTCGCCGATCTCGCCTTCGATGTCGTAGCCAGGGATCACAATGTTCATGGCGAGACCTTCACGACAATGGCAGTGATATTGTCCGGCGCGCCACGGTTGAGCCCCAGGTGCACCAGGCTGCGCACGATTTCGTCCGGCGCGTCGTGGCTCAGCACTTCACGTATTTCATGGTCTTCGACGGTCTTGTTCAGGCCATCGCTGCACAGCAGGTAGCTGTCGCCGGGGGAAATCAGCAGGTCAGTCACCGCCACTTCCAGCTGCGCCTCCACGCCCACGGCGCGGGTGACGATATTGGCGCGAGGATGCACGCGCGCGTCGGCTTCGCTGAGCAGGCCGCTGTCTTGCAGGTCCTGCACGTAGCTGTGATCGCGCGAAATGCTGTCCAACTGCCCATCGCGCAGGCGGTACAGGCGACTGTCGCCGGCCCATAAACACACGCCACGCAGGCCACGTGCGGCGAGCACCACCACGGTGCTGCCCATCATGCTCACGCCACGGTTGGCGGTTTCTTCACGCACCGTGGCGTTGATGCGGATCAGGTCATTGCGCAAGGCCGCCGAGTATTCATCGAGAGAGCGCCCCACCGGCACGTTGCGCAGGCTGTCGACGATCAAGCTGCTGACGTAATCGCCGGCCGCATGCCCGCCCATGCCATCGGCTACCACCCACAGGCGGTTTTCCGGCAGGTCCAGGCACGCGTCTTCATTGACCTGGCGCACCATGCCCACATGGCTTTTGCTCGCGGATTTAAACGTCGCCCCCATCTACACCACACCTTCTTGGCCGAGCAAAAACTGCGCAAAATCGCCGGCAGCCGGCAAACCCTGGCACCGCAATAAACCTGGGGAAATACGTTGTGAGCCACGGCCCCACCACAGGCTGGCACCCTCACAAGCCTGCTCGGCCAGTGCGGTCATGCGGCTGTGGGGCACGGTGGCGGCGACCCGCTGCAGGCCCGCGAAGCGACTGTCTACCGCGCGCGGTTCACTGGCCGGGATGCCCAGGCTGTCAACGCCATCGTTAAAGCCTTCAAACGTAGCGCCAGTATCCAGGGTGCTGAGCAACAGCTCTTCAGCCTGCTCAAACCACGTATCCGGGCCACCCACCAATGACGCCGGGTTAGTGTCGTGATCAAGCAACGCCACCACGGCCAACGGGAAATAGCGCCCGACCCGATCAATACTCGGCATCACCACGCCTGCCGCCGCGTCCGGCCCGCACACGCCCGGCGCCAGCACAAAACGCCACAACGGGCTGACCAGATAGACATTTAGCCAATCGCCACCCAGGCTGCTCTGGCTGGCGAGCAAACCTGCGGCCAGCCAGCTGTCCCACGGGCCGATAAAACTCTGGGGCAAGGCGCGGCTGACAAAGTCACCGCGGCTGGCCAACTTGCCGTAGAAGCCCAGCGTGTTCATAGCCGCTCCGGCAGGCTGAAGCCACTGAGTACGCGGCTCTTGAACGGGTTGAAGGCGCTGTTGGCGCGCAACTCGTAGGCGATGCTCGCGCCATCAACCCGCAAACGCAGGTTGAAGCGGTCCGGCGAATTGCCGGCGCTCAGGTCCGATTGCTCCAGCAGACGGAACCATGCCCATGGGCCGTCCAGGGTCACGCCGGAACGGCCACTGGCCGACGGCGGCGTGATCGAAATACGCACCACGCCAATGCTGCCGGGGTTGGGCCATTGCATCGCCACCGGGCGGCTTGGGCCGTGGTCGTAGCTCAGTTGCTGGCCGTCGAGGTCGAGCAGGAACTGGGTGATGGTCGGGTCCATCGACACCGGCTTGAGCTCGAAACGCACGATCGGCTGGGTGCCCCCCGATCTAAAGAACGCGTCACGAATAGCCGCCGCACGCTGGAAGGTTTGCAGCACGCCCGGCGCGATCCCAAGCTTCTGCGCCGCGCCCGGCTGCCAGCGCCAGGTCTGTGCGGACGTATCCACGTAAGGCTGCAGGTATTTGCGGAAATAGTTATCCATCACCCCGCCAACGCCGAAGAACTGGCCGAAGTCATCGAGCGTGGCGTCCCGCGCGCTGCCCGGCGACATCGGATAACGCCCCGCCAGAGACTGGCGATACACGTTGACCACTTCACTCACCCACGCCGCATTCAGCTGGTTACGCACCCCGCCCATCATGCTGTTGGTGGTGGAGTTGACCACCGACTTGACCATGCCCTGCACCAGCGGCGGCTGGCGCTCGGCATTCAAGCTGACCCGCGTGGCCGCAGCGGCCGCCTGGTTCTTGGCCTCGCCAAGCAAGGCGTCGCCACTGGCGCCGACCATGGCGCTGACTTGCACATACAGCGCGTTCATGTCCGCCAACAGGCCGTCGATGGCCGCCGGTTCGCCTTCGTTTTTGCTGACGATGCTATTGAGTTCGGCAAAGTGCGCGGTCACCGGATCGTCCGCCGCTTGCGGTGCATTAGCGCTTGGTTGCTCCTGGCCGAGCAGGCTGCCGAGGCGTTCCTTGAGCTTGTCGACACCGCCTTCCACCGGCACGCCTTTGGCGGCCAATTGGCGTTCTTCAGCTTGCAGGTCGGTCTCTTTGGCCACGGCTACCAGCAGCTTTTTAAGCGGCGAAGTGGGGCCGGAAATCACCCGCAGCACATCGGCCGCCTGGGCCACGCTGGTGATCGGCACAAAGTCGATGTCCGCGAGCAAGGCGTCCCATTGGCGCTGGTAGTCCTGGAAGTACAGGCGGCGCACGTCGGCGGCCAGGCTCACCACGTTCTGCTGATCGGCTTGCTCACGGCCCAACACCCATTGTTCTTCCGCGAGCGTGCCAGTCTGGTTCAGGCTGCTGAGCAGGAACGCCTGGCGATAGCCTTTGGCAGTGAAGAACCCACTCAACGGTTCGCCCAATGGCTTGCCGCTTTTACGGCTGAACACCAACGCAGCATCACGGCCGGCGGCTTCGTTGAGGCGAAAGTCGGGGATGCCCTCGGGCAGCTTCTGGCGCTTGACCCGGTCGTACACGCGTTGCGCCACCGGCAGCTGTTGCAGTTGGCGACGCAGGTCATCGATCAGGCGTGGGTCCAGCCGCGCATTCGGCGGGTGACGGTCGAACAGCGCCTGCAAGTGCCCGGTCAACGCCTGGCGCTGATCGGCCGGCAGGTCACGCGGCAGGTTGCGGTCCCAATCCAGGGCGACCCAGGCCTTGATGAAGTCCGGGTCGTAGTGCTCGTTATCGGCGAGCATCAGGTAGGCCTTGAGGCCCTCGTAGAGGAAGTCGGAATTGCCGCCGCCATGCAGTTGCTCTTCGATGCGCGTCACTAGTCGCGGCGCGAACACGGCGATCAAGAGCTTGCGATAGACACTGGCGGATTCGGCTTCAAGCATATCGCCCTGATACAGGCCCAGGCCTTCGGACCAGCTCGGCGAATCGCCCGCGAGGTTCTTCACCGCGTTGAGCAGCGGCAACACTGCCAGCACTTCACGCTGCGCCGGGCTGAGGTTTTGTACGGTCTGGCCCAGCGGCGCAACCTTCTGGTCAACCTGGGCGATATACGCCTGGTTGGCACGATAACTCACCCACCAGAGGCCACTGACCACCACCACAAGGGCGATGGTAGCGGCCAGCACACCGCGTGCAATCCACTTGCGGCGGCGCTCGACTTTCGGGTTCACGCCCACCAACCCACGCTCGGCAAAAGCCACGGCGGTGAACAACTTTTCGATGAAATAACTGCGCCCGGTGCCGCTCTGTCGTGCCAGGTGCTGGCGGTCCAGGTTCATGCTCTGGGCCATGGCGCCGATCAAGCGATCAATCGGGCTGCCTTCCTGAGTGCCGCTGGTGAAATAGACTCCGCGCAGCAACACGCGCTCTTCGAAGGCGTTGGGTTTGAACACGCCTTCGAGGAAACTTTGCAGGCAATCTTTCAACGCGCCGAACTGCTGCGGAAAGCCGTAGATCAGGTCACGCCGCGCCGGGTCACGCTCCTGTTGCAGGCGCTCCACCAGCCGTTCATTCAGGCGCTGCTCAAGACCCGCAAACTCGCTTTGCAGATGGGCCAGCGGGCTGTCGCTGTTTTTGCCGTCGTCCAGGGCGAAGGTCATGCCCCACACCTGGGCGCGGTCTTCCTTGCTCAGGTTGTCGAAGAACTCCATGAAGCCCGGCACCAGGTCGAGCTTGGTCAGCATCAGGTAGATCGGGAAACGCACGCCCAATTGGGTGTACAGCTCCTGGATCCGCAGGCGAATCGCCGCCGCATGGGCGGCGCGTTCGGCCTCCGTACCGAGCAGCAGATCCGAGAGGCTGATGGCGATAAACGCACCATCAATGGGCCGACGCGAACGCTGCTTTTTCAGCAGATCGAGAAAGCCCAGCCACGCGGCTTTATCCACTGTGGAGTTGCTGTCCTGGGTGGTGTAGCGGCCGGCGGTATCGAGCAAAACGGCCTGGTCGGTAAACCACCAATCACAATTGCGCGTACCGCCAACGCCGCGCACAGCACCGGCGCCCAACTGCGCAGCGAGTGGAAAGTGCAGGCCGGAATTGACCAGCGCGGTGGTCTTGCCCGAACCCGGCGGCCCGATGATCACGTACCACGGCAGCTCATAGAGATTGCGGCGCTCATCACCGCCGAGCTTGGCCTTTTTCAGCAATGCCAGGGCTTCGTCCATGCGCTGGCGCAAGGTCGACAACTCTTCGGCCGTGGCGACACTGTTGGGGTCGGCCGGGGTTTCGGCGGCGAGGCTGCGCATCACTTCGGCGGCCTGGCGGCGCGCCTGGATAATGCGCACTACGCGGTAGGCGATCCACAGCGCAAACACCAAGATAATCAACACCCAGCGCCGCCCTTCCGGCACCAGCACATCGAGCAACGGCCCCACAAACCAGATGATCAGGCTCAGGGCAATCAGGCCCAGCACGGGGATCACCCAGCGAATCATGAAACTGAAAAACGCCTTCACTCGACGCCCTCCGCCAATACGGTGATTTCAACCCGACGATTGCGGGCACGGCCTTCGGCGGTGGCGTTGGTCGCCACCGGCTCGGTGTCGCTGCGGCCTTCAGCGCTGAAGCGATCCGCCTGGCCGGTCTTGGCCGCCAGGATGTCCAGCACCGACTTGGCCCGCGCTTCGGACAATGCCCAGTTGGACGGGAAGCGCAGCGTGGCAATCGGGCGGTTATCGCTGTGCCCGGTCACGCGGACCTGGCCCTTGACCTTGCGGATGGCGTCAGCGATGCGCAGCATCAGTGGCTCGAAGTCATCGCGGATGCTGGAGCTGGCAGACGCGAACAGTTCATCGCCGCGAATCGTCACCACGGAGCGGTCGACCTTGTCTTCCACGGCCACGCGGCCCGCCTTGATGTCTTCCACGAGGAAGCCGGCCAGACGCGGCCGCTCGATGACTTTGGGCTGCGCCACCGGGCGGTCGATGGCCTGCACCGGAATCTCGCCCAGGGCATGGATATTCTTGAACACCGGCTCCGCATCCGACGCCAGTTTCATGCGCAAGCCAAACAGCAACGCCAGCAGCAGCGCCAGGCCGATGGCCACAGCGATCCACGGCGGCATGAATTGCGCGAGGCGATCACGTGCCACCGTCACGCCGCGCCAATGCGGCGAGAGTTCGCGTTCGTGCTCGCCACGCGCACTGCGAATCGCTGCGGCGGTGCGTTCACGCAAGGCTTCCAGCTGGCTGCGACCGTCATTCATCACGCGGTAGCGGCCTTCAAAACCCAGGCACATGCACAGGTACAGCAGCTCCAGCAGGTACAACCGCTCACGCGGGCTTTGCAGGCAATGGTCGAGCAACTGGAAAACCTTTTCGCCACCCCAGGCTTCGTTGTGCACGGTGATCAACAAGCTCTGCTTGCCCCAGTCACTGGCACTGCCCCACGGCGTGCTGAGCACGGCTTCATCGAGCGCCGTACACAGCGCGTAACGCGCCAGCAGCACTTCGTTGCGCGCCACACCGGCGGCTTCGGCGCGCTCTTCGAACTGGCGCAGGTAGGCCAGCAACTGCGCACGCAAACTGGCCGGCGCCGGATGGGCGATGGTGTTGCGCAGGCGCGTCAACAGCGCCAACAGCGGCCCGGCGGCGCTTTCCAACGGGTTCAGGCCCTGGCTTTTGCCGGTGAGGATCGGCGCGGCCGGCATCGACAAAGGCGCCGGTTCGGCACGTGCAGGTTCCGGTGCACGACCACCTGGGCGAGGCATGAACTGGGTGCGGTCATCATCATTGGGATGCATCGCCAATTATCCTCGGATCGCCCAGAAGGCCAGGTTCAAGCCCGGGAACTGCCCGGCGATATGGAAGGCAAACCCGCCGGAGTTGTTCAGTTGCTGCCAGTGCTCGCTGCCACGGTCCAGCTCGTAATAGGTGCTGCCTGCGTGGTACGGGATCTGGCGGGGCGCAACCGGCAACGGCAGCAGGCCGATGCCTGGCAATTGCAGGTTGACCATGTCGCGGATGTGCTCCACGGAGCCAACTTTGCTCTGCTGGCCGAAGCGCGCGCGCAGGGTTTCGCCGGGCACGTCGGCGCGTACCACGAGGATGAAACTGGCGCTGTCGAGCAGGGTTTTGTCGGCGAGCATGGCCACGTGGATGCCATAGGCTTTTTCCACAATCGGGATCGGCGTGGCTTTGCTGTCGATCAGCATCGACAAGGCTTCACGCAACGCTGCCATCACCGGGGCGAAGCTCAGGGCCAGGTCATCATGTTGGTATTGCGGGTATTCCTGCGGGCGCCGGCCCGTGGTGGAAAACGTGGCGAACTCACCCGCCAGGCTCACCAGCTCGCTGAAAAACCGCTCAGGGTGCAGCGGGCTTAACTGGCTCAGATGCTGGATCAGCGGCTGCGCGCGGTTGACCAATTGCAGCAGCATGAAGTCGGCAATTTCCGAAGCACCACCCGCGCCCGAGGCGACCACGCGGCCCGCCAGGGCTTCGCCGCGCTGGTGCAACAGGCCGAGCAGTTCGCTGCGAAAGGCCGTCAGTGGTTTGCTCGCGGCCACGTCCAGCACCGGTGGGATGTAAGTATCGTCCAGCACCAATGCACGGTCGGCACGCTTTTCCTTGATGCGCACCAGGCCGATGGCGGCGTAGTCACTGATGCCATCCTGCGCGGTCAACAGGCGCAGCGCTCGGGAACCCACAGCCACTGGCGCGCGGTTTTCAAACGGCGCGTTATCGTCGCGCACTTCGCGCACCTGGCTGACGTACCGTGCCGCTTCCAGCGCTTCGCCTTCATCCACCGTGTCTCGCGCACCGGCGCGCTTGAGCGGCAAGGCCAGGTACACCAGGCCGTCGCGCAGGTTGTCGTCGATATTCAGCGGGCTCGGCGCCAGATCATCCTGGGGAATATTGAACGGCGTGCCGTCGGGCAACAGGCCACGCGCCGACACGATCGCCAGCTTGCCCTGGGCCAGCAGGCCCTGATCAATAAGCAACTCGGAAAAGCCCCAGGCACCGGCGGACAACGGTCGGCTGCGCGCGTCGATGAGGTTTTCCAGGTAACGGTCATGCTGCTGGAAGTGCTGCGTTCCGATGAACATGCCTTCCGACCAGACCACGCGATTGTTCCAGGACATGGGGGCTCCGAGGGTTTTATTGGGCAGGGCTGGATGGGGGAACCACGACGTCGGCGCGTACGGCGCGCACATCGAGGCTGATCTGATATTCGGTGTATTGGCGCGCCGGAACCGTGAGCACCGTGCGCCATTGCGCGCGGTCCAGCTCGCGATAGCCCACCAACAAGCCGATCTGGCGTGTGGAAGGGTCAAGGTCGCGCTGGATACTCAGTTGCTGGCCGGGTTGGATCATCACTTCATCCTGGTCCAGCAGGTCCAGGCCAAGGGTGGATTGCGCGCGATCGGCCAAGGCGAAGTAGTCGGAGCGACTGAAGGTGGCGGCGTTTTTCAGTTCGAAAATGCGCACCCGCACCGGAGCAGCCTGGCCGTTGGCGCCGGGGTTTAGCCCGGCAATGGCGTGAAAGTGCAGCTCGACGGCGGCAGTGCCCGCTTCGGCTTCAGCGGCAACCTCGGGTTTGACCGCGTCCTTGGCACACGCCGTCAGCAACAGCGCGGTGGCGGCTGCGAGTAAAAACCTGGGAATCATCCTGCGTCCTCAATGACGTACTTAGCTATCCGTTTTATCCATTATTGCGGCGCGTTTTAGCGTCGCTGTCGTGCGCTGTGTTCTTCATATGCTCGGCTGAATTCGCGACCGAACAGGTCCTGGAAATCTTCCTGGGCCTCACGGGAAATATTGCTGTAGAGCTCGGTGAACTGCTGCCAGTACTGCGCCTGGCGCGAGCCGTTGAACAGGCTCGACAGCCCGGCGGGCTTGCCCATGCGCTCTTCCAGCTGTGCCGGTTCAAAACGCGTGAGCAGGTGTTTGATCGCCGCTTCCACACCGGCCATTACCGCCAGTTGGTGAGCGCGCAGGTCGTCGAAACTTTCGCGCACGGCGACGTCCGGCGCCATAAACGCTTGGTTGCCATGACGAAGCAGCAGCAGCAAGGCTTCGTCAGCATTCGGCGCAAATTTCAACGGATTGTTTTCAGCCGGCTGGATCATCGTCTGCTGCATGCGGAACTCGCCCTTGAGGCTCGCGCGGGCACGCAACACGTCGATCAGGCCTTCGACCATCAGGCGGTAGCTGCGGCCGATGCTTTCCATTTGTGCTTCGGCTTGAGCCTTGTCGAGGCGCAATTGGTCCAGCCCGGCGCCGCGCAGGAAAGCCTGGAGCAGGTCGGGCTGCGAGGAAATGTCCGGGGCGGCCGCGGCCGGCTGCATGATTGGCGCGGGGGATGGTTCAACGGGTGCAACCGGCTGGGGAGTCGTGACGACTGGCGCTGGCGTGTCGCCGAACAAGTCCCAATCTTCGGGAATCACCGAGCCCGACACCACGGGTTGCTCGACCACAGGCACCGCGACCGGCGTTGGCGGACGAAAATCGTGCTGCTCGCTGGGTACGTGGTCCGCCACGGTTGGCGGCGGCACGGTGGTCGGAGCGAGGAAGTCGAACAGGTCCGGCAGCGTGTCCATCGACGAGGCGCCCTGGAACTGCGGCGCGATCACAGGTGCAGGTGCAGGCTTGTTCGCCACCGCGCCCATCAGCGCTTCAAAACTGTTCGGCGAATCGCCGCTGAACGGCTGGCTATCAAGCGCCTGCACATTGAAGTCGATACGTGCCTGGATCTCGTAATCGCCGATGCGGATCAACTCGCCATCCTGCAACGGCTCGCTGTTCCCTCTGCGCATTCGGATGCCGGCCTTAACCAGCTCCACGCCGTTCGTACTGTTATCGGTTAGGTAGTAACGGCCATCTTTGTATTGAATAACGCAATGTTGCGAGGAGACTAACCGCTCTGGGTCAGGCAGTACCCAGTCATTGTCGGAATTGCGGCCAATAGCCATCACGCCCTGATCCATGGACTTTTCAGGGCATTGCCCAGGGGTAATCTTGTGATAACTAGTGATAGTCAAACACAGCGACATCTTGCCTCCTTGCTGATACATCGCGCGCGGCCTATTCCAAGGGAGGGCGCTTCCCGCAAGCGCCCTGCCAAGTCGTGCAAACGACCGTAAAATCTGCTTTTGTCAGCATGATTGCTGATCTTAACCGGCTTCTGTGACAAAAACCCTGTCCTGGGCCGCCGTCAGACCCGTCAGTCGCGCAGTGTGTTAAACACCGCACATCTGTCACAGAGGGCGAGTAGCTTACCTTGACAACGCGTAACTACTACACCAAAAATGCACAACTTCTTGAACATAAGTAATGGCGCAATAGTGGCGCACTGAATATATGACCAAGAAAACATGCAAAGTTCATTGCGTAACTTATGCATGCATTGCCCGCCGTCTAACGGGCTGATAAGGAGATCGAATCAAGTGGATGTGCCGTTGCTGCTCGCCGCCGTTTCCGCGACTTCGCCCTGTGGTGAAGACATGGAATATGACGCGCAATTCCTTCAATTGGAACGTGACGCCAAGGGCCAACCCGAGCGCAGCATGGGCGACTCGATCCTGCCCGCCGAACCCCCGCAGTGGCGTAGCATCCAGCAGCAAAGCCTCGACTTGTTGCAACGCAGCAAAGACCTGCGCATCACCCATTTCCTGTTGCAAAGCTCCCTCGCCCTCCAGGGTGTGGCCGGGCTTGCCGAAGTCCTTACGCTGATCAACGCGCTGCTGCGCGAATACTGGGCCGACCTGTACCCGCGCCTGGATGCCGACGACGATAACGACCCCACCGTACGCATCAACGCCCTGTCCGGCTTGACCAGCGACGCAACCATACGCTTGCTGCGCGAGAGCATCCTCACGCGCTCGCGCACGTTTGGGCCAGTGAGCCTGCGCGCGGCGCTCAACGCCAGCGGCCTGTCGAACTTCCCGGATGAACAACTCGGCGCCCAGCAACTCAACGCCGCGTTCCTCGACAGCGACCCCGAGCAGCTGCAAGCCACGCGCGACGCCCTGAGCGCCGCGCGTGCCGCCTGCGAGGCCATCGAACAACAAGTCAGCGACCAGGTCGGCTCGGCCCAGGGCGTGGACCTGAGCCTGCTGAAGCAACCGCTCAAGCAGGCGCTGCAGATCCTCAATCAAGCCGTACCCGACCCTGCAGGCAGCAGCGAACCCGAGGCTGTCAGTGAAGACAATGCCCCCTCGGTCGATTTCGCCGCCGCCCCCGCAGCACCGCGCCCAACGGGCGACATCGCCACCCGCGATGACGTGCTGCGCAGCCTCGACAAGATCCTTGCGTACTACACCCGGCACGAGCCTTCGAGCCCGCTGCCGGTGCTGTTGAACCGGGCGAAGCATCTGGTGCACGCCGACTTTGCGGCCATCGTGCGCAATCTGATCCCCGACGGCATTTCCCAATTTGAAAACCTGCGCGGCCCGGAAAGCGAATAAGCCGCCGGACTGTGCAGTAACAACACCGTCGCTCAAGCGACCAGGAGCAGCAACGTGGCGAAGCAAAGTTCTCAGAAATTCATCGCGCGCAACCGTGCGCCTCGAGTGCAGATCGAGTACGACGTCGAGCTTTACGGCGCCGAGAAAAAGGTCCAGTTGCCCTTCGTGATGGGCGTGATGGCCGACCTCGCCGGCAAGCCTGCCGAGCCGCTGGCGCCTGTGGCTGATCGCAAGTTCCTTGAGGTAGACGTCGACAACTTCGACTCGCGCCTCAAGGCCATGCAGCCACGCGTAGCGTTCCACGTACCGAATGAGTTGACCGGCGAAGGCAACCTGAGCCTGGACATCACCTTCGAAAGCATGGACGACTTCAGCCCGGCCGCCGTGGCCCGCAAAGTCGATTCGCTCAAGCAACTGCTCGAAGCCCGCACCCAGTTGGCCAACCTGCTGACCTACATGGACGGCAAGACCGGCGCTGAAGAAATCATCATGAAGGCGATCAAGGACCCGGCACTGCTTCAGGCACTTGCCAGCGCGCCTAAGCCAGCAGGGGACCAGTAATCATGACCGACAATACCGCCCGCGAAGGCAGCCAGATCCTGGGTGCTACCGAAGAAGCCAGCGAGTTCGCCAACCTGCTGCTGCAAGAATTCAAACCCAAGACCGAGCGTGCCCGCGAAGCCGTGGAAACTGCCGTGCGCACCCTGGCCGAACAAGCCCTGGCGCAGACGGACCTGGTCTCCAATGACGCGATCAAGTCGATCGAATCGATCATCGCCGCCATCGACGCCAAGCTCACCGCCCAGGTCAACCAGATCATCCACCACCCGGATTTCCAGCAGTTGGAAAGCGCCTGGCGTGGCCTGCACTACCTGGTCAATAACACCGAGAGCGACGAGCAGCTGAAGATTCGCGTGCTCAATATCGCCAAACCTGAACTGCACAAGACCCTGAAGAAATTCAAGGGCACGGCGTGGGACCAGAGCCCGATCTTCAAGAAGATGTACGAAGAAGAATACGGCCAGTTCGGCGGCGAACCGTACGGTTGCCTGGTGGGCGATTACTACTTCGACCAGTCTCCACCGGACGTCGAGCTGCTGGGTGAGTTGTCGAAGGTCTGCGCCGCCATGCACGCGCCATTCATTGCCGCTGCTTCGCCCACCGTGATGGGCATGGGTTCGTGGCAGGAACTGTCGAACCCGCGCGACCTGACCAAGATCTTCACCACCCCGGAATACGCTGGCTGGCGCTCGCTGCGTGAATCGGAAGACTCGCGCTACATCGGCCTGACCATGCCGCGCTTCCTGGCGCGCCTGCCGTATGGCGCCAAGAC
>NZ_VBVZ01000859.1 GCF_005863185.1 Pseudomonas edaphica | reverse complement strand
GAATCGCGCTCTGCGGGCTTTGCAAATGCATCACGTTGAGCACGCCCAATTGCGGGTAGATCGAGGCAAACAGCGCCGGCAAAATCGCGAAATATTTAGCCACGTCGTTGGCGATGGAAAAGGTCGTCAACGCACCGCGGGTCACCAGCAGTTCCTTGCCGATCTGCACCACGTCCAGCAGCTTGGTCGGGTCGCTGTCGAGGTCGACCATGTTGGCCGCTTCGCGAGCGGCCTGGGTGCCGTCGTTCATCGCCATGCCGACGTCGGCCTGGGCCAGCGCCGGAGCGTCGTTGGCGCCGTCGCCGCACATGGCAACCAGGCGACCGTCGTTCTGCTCGTGGCGGATGCGGGCGAGTTTCTTCTCTGGCGTGGCTTCGGCCAGCACGTCGTCCACGCCCGCTTCAGCGGCAATCGCGGCGGCGGTCAACGGGTTGTCGCCGGTGACCATCACGGTGCGAATCCCCAGTTTGCGCAGTTCGGCGAAGCGTTCGCGGATGCCGGGTTTAACCACGTCCTTGAGGTGGATCGCACCGAGCAGTTTGCCATCGGCGCATACCAGCAATGGCGTGCCGCCGCTCTGGGCGATCTTGTCGATTTCCCGCGAGAGTGCCGGCTGCAGGTCACGGCGTTGTTGGCCGAAACGCCAGCAGTGAATCGACCGCGCCTTTGCGGAACACACGGCCTTGGTAGTCGACACCGGACAAGCGCGTTTCGGCACTGAACGGCACGGAGGTCAGCTCCTCCAGGGTTGGCTCGGCCTGAGGGTGCAAAGCACGCAGGTATTCGACGATGGATTTGCCTTCCGCCGTGTCGTCCGCCAGGGACGCCAGCAACGCGCCTTCAGCCAGGTCGCGACCACTGACGCCAGGCGCTGCGATCACGGCTGCACAGCGACGGTTGCCGAAGGTGATGGTGCCAGTCTTGTCCAGCAGCAGCACATGCACGTCACCCGCAGCTTCCACCGCACGCCCGGATTTGGCGATGACGTTGAGGCGAACCAGGCGATCCATGCCGGCGATACCGATGGCCGACAACAGGCCGCCGATGGTGGTCGGAATCAGTGTCACCAGCAGCGCGACCAGGAACACCAGCGGCAAGCTGCCATTGGCGAAGTGGGCGAACGGCTGCAGGGTGACCACCACCAGCAGGAAGATCAGCGTAAGGCCGATCAGCAGGATATCCAGCGCCACTTCATTCGGGGTTTTCTGGCGTTTGGCGCCTTCCACCAGGGCGATCATGCGGTCCAGCGTGGACTCGCCCGGATTGACGGTAATGCGGATCAGCAACCAGTCCGACACCAGCCGCGTGTTGCCGGTGACGGCCGAACGGTCGCCGCCGGATTCACGGATAACCGGTGCGGATTCGCCAGTGATCGCCGCCTCGTTGACGGCCGCGATACCTTCGATGACCTCGCCGTCACCGGGGATCATCTCCCCGGCCGCGACGCGCACCACATCACCTTTGCGCAGGCTGGTGGCCGGCACAACCTTGAAGCTGCCGTCGGCCTCTTTGCGGCGGGCGCTCAGGCCTTCGCTGCCGGCTTTGAGGCTGTCGGCGCGGGCCTTGCCGCGACCTTCGGCCAAGGCTTCGGCAAAGTTGGCGAACAGCACGGTGAACCACAGCCACACGGCGATTTGTACCGTCACAAAGGTCGGCACCGCAGTGTCCGGCACAAAGCACAACACGGTGGTGAGGATGGCGGTCAACTCGACCACCAGCATCACCGGCGAGCGTTGCAGTTGGCGTGGGTCCAGCTTGACGAAAGCCTGGACCAGCGCCGGACGCCAAAGAGCGGAGATGGCGGTTTTGGCCGGTTCCTGAGAACTCACAGGGGCCGCATTTTTTGCAGGCATATTCATTTTCATATCCCCTCTAGCTCTTTATTTAGGAGCAGCCATGCTCAGGTGTTCAGCAATTGGGCCCAGTGCCAGCGTCGGCAGGAAAGTCAGGCCGCCCACCAGCAAAATGGTCACGGTCAACAGGGTCACGAACAGTGGGCCATGGGTCGGGAAGCTGTTCTGGCCAATCGGTGCGGTTT
>NZ_VBVZ01000858.1 GCF_005863185.1 Pseudomonas edaphica | reverse complement strand
CATTGATCATGTTGAAAGTACTCAGGGTCATGCTGGGTAACTTCTGCGCCAGATGCGGCTCGAGCTTGCTGTAAAACCCGGTTGTGACACTGTTGGGAACGCGCGAGGCTTCATCGCCCAGGCGTTCAATGAAGTGGTCAACCATGCTCACCGACGTCAACGAAGGACGCTCCTCGCGCTCTTGGGCACGGGTGGGATAAGTGTTGATATAGACCTCGTCGGCCTTGAGCGCCAGGCGTTGTGATTGCAGTTCTGCATTCAGGGCGAGGGTGACCATTGAGCGTAATGTCGGCTGATGTTTGCGCTCCGTGGCCAGTGCATCTTCAGTGGCACTGAGGCGCCGTAGCTGCACCTTGGCGTGTTCTGCCCGCACGGTGGATGGCCGGTCGTTGCCGCTGGTGACCGGGTGCGCCGTCCAGCGCCCTGCGGTTTCCAGCGTTGCGAGGCGGCTGTCCAGCATCGTGCGTATGTCCAGTGCGCAATCGAGCAGCGCATCCAGATTTATCTGGCCATCACTGCGTCGGTAAAGGTCCAGTGCGTGGTTCATATTACTGATCTGCTTGCCCGCAATGTCTTCGACCATGCCGGCAAAAACGTCACCCGCAATGGGTTGGGCGGCGATGTTAATCTGATCCAGGCCAATAAAGGTGTCGCGCTCATCCAGCGACAGGAAATTGAGCAGTTCATCTTCGTGGCCAGCGGCCTTGAGCATGCTCAATAGCGTGTCTTTGAGATCTTCCATGTCTTTGAGTACTTGTACCCCACGCGACTGCGTGTACAGATAGGCGTGGCTCTCACTGATCAATAGCGTGCTGGCCAGTTCCACATAGTGCTGGTAGGGCGCATGCAGGCGTACTTTTTCCACGCTTAGTTCGTTGGCGTGAGCGTTGCGGGCGCCTTGGTCTGGTAGAAACAATGCCTGAAGGGTGTGGCTTTCGTCGGCGTTGAGAATTTGCGCCTGACGCTTGAGCAAGACATCCAGGCGAAATTTATCCGCCATGACCTGGGTGAAGAGTTTCAGGCGTGAGGTTTCGTTGCCGATGTCCTCGTTCCAATAAGTCTTCAGCAGGCTGTCCAGCAGTTTTGACAAGCTGCCGGATGTTTCTTTGATCAGGGTTTCCCAGTACTGCTGATCTTGTTCGCGTTCTACCAGGGTGAAGGCGCTGGTGACGTGTTTCGGGTTGAAATATTCACGGATCTGGTCCTGGGGCCAGGCATGTCTCACATAAAACTGCAGGAACGCTTCGCTCAATGGCAGGGAATTGACCCAGCGTCGCTGACCGCCTGCCGGGTCCTGGATAAAAAAATCGACCCGTGTATCGCGTTGATCCAGGTTGGGGAAGTACGAGCGCGCCATGATGCTGAGCAGCGTGTCGAGCATGCCGTACAGCGTGGGCGTCGTCTGCAGTTGCTCCAGTACGACGCGCACGTTGTCTTGCTGGCAGGCCTCCAGGGCTTGCTCCTGGTCTTGCATGACGGCGCCTTCGACAAGGGTGGCGGTCAGCGTTATCGGCGTACTGGCGGGCAAGGCGTTGCGCTGTGCAATCGACAGAAAGCTCAACAATTGGACACGCTGCACCGCATCCGCCAGTTGCTCGGCGACGTCGACCAGCAGGCTGGCGTGGTCGTCAAACACCTGAATACCACCATAAGGCGTGTAAAGCAGTGCTTTGCCGTCGTCCGGGGCAGGGCTCATCAGAAAGGCGCCGGCAAGTGGAAAAGGCGGCTGGCCCGATACATTGATCAGCAGTCTTTCGACGCGCATGGGGTAGGTTTGCCGTTCGGGGTCGTTACGTGCGGCATCGCTGGCTTGGTACACCGTGTGCAGCCAATCGAGGTCTTTGACGGTCAGCCCCAGCGCGCGCTCACGGTCGGTCGGCGCGTTTCTTTTAATCGGCAGCAGGAATTCGTCAAAAAAATATGCGGGGGTTACGCCGGTCATGGGCTTGCTCCGTTAAGTAGGGGAGTGACAGGCTAGGGAGGCGTGACCGGAGGGCGGGGGTAACTATTGAGGCCCGTCGCAAGTTGACAGCAGGCAC
>NZ_VBVZ01000857.1 GCF_005863185.1 Pseudomonas edaphica | reverse complement strand
CCGGGTTAGCCGCGCTGGGCCAAGGATGGCCCATCGCGGCGGCCCACGGATTCAAGCCGGAGTGAGGGCACACCGAGCATTAGCGAGGTGCCGAGTGGTGGGGCGAAGACCTTTTGGTTACTTTTGGCTGGGCCGGCATTCCGGGCGTTTGCCAAAAGTGACCCGCTGTAAGAGCGGAACCATAAGCCGCCGTTACCGCAGCAACGGATATGTACACCAAAAGCGCCAACATCACCCAGGCTTCTTAAGATCCCCCAACGGATCATAATCCACCTTTTTCCGCTGCTCCTTGTCCTTATCCAACGGCGCAATCGCCGGCCCAACAGGATCAACCTGCGGGTCCGACACATCAGGCGAATCCGGATCAAACCCCAACTCATTCTCGCCGCTGGCATGCTCGCCCGAACCCGGGCCTTTCGGATGATTACTCACAGTCACCTCCTGAACCTATAGCGGGCGCGCCCTGTCATGCAGGTTTTCCAGGTCTTCCTCAACCCGCTCCACATCATCTTCGTCCTGACGCTCGGCCGGGTCATTGGGCCGCAACGCATCGTTGTCACGCTCCTCCTCTCCCGGCGTACGGTCAGGGTCAGGTGTACCCGGCGGCGGTTGCTTGTACTCAGACATGATGGCTTACCTCAAAAGGGCTACACGGATTTAGAGAAACCACCCCAAGCCATCGTTCAACTTGTTTGCCCAAAGCATGCGAAGATGCCACCCCGCCTTTCTTGAGACCTGACCCGGATGTTCGAGCTCAAACCCTGCGACCCCGCAACCTTCCGCCAACAAACCCGCCGCAGCACGCTGATCATCGCCGTGCTGTTCATGGCCCTGGCCATGCTGCTATCAACCCTGGCGGTGATGCTGTTCGGCGAACCCGGCGGCGATAATTTGCGTTTCAACATCGGCGGCGTATTCGCCGGGGTGCTGATCACCGTCGCCCTGGTGCGCGGCCCATTTTGGACCCAACCATGGCTGGCGCCTGCAGTGTACGGCTGGCAGCTCAAGCGCAACCTGATGCGCGTGACCAATGTGATGCACACCCTCAAGGACCGCGCACAGGCCAACGACCCCACTGCCCTCAAAGTGCTGCGTTTTTACCACTTGGGCCTGACGCAGATGCATGACCTGGACGCCAACTCCAGCGCCCAGGCGCAACTGGTCGGCGAGATGGAAGCGCATAGGGCGAAAATGCAGGCACTGGGCATCGACACCGACCAAACCCGCTTCGACCCCGCCTGGCTGGAAGGCTTCAAAAACCCATAATCAGTTGGAAACCTTCGCGCGCCAGCAGAACACGGCGCTGACGGCAATCGCCGCGCCTGCCAGACCGAACACCCACGGCGCCGACGCCACCGGTAGCAGCAACCCCGCCATCAGCGGCCCAAGGCCAGCGCCGACATCGCGCCACACCGCGTTGGAGGCCAGGGCCGAAACGCGCATCGAACCAGGGTTGCGCTCAGCCACCAAAGTGGTCACCAACGGCAATTGCAAGGCGCGCAACACCAGTACCGCGGCCGCGCCGACGATCACCCAATAACTGCCAAATGCCGTCAGCGCCAAGGCACTCAAGAACGAAAACAACAGCAGCATCGAGGTGGCACCAAAACGCTGCGCCGCACGCCCACCCAGCGGGCTCAGGAGCATCTCCGAGGCATAGCGCAGTGCCATCAGGCCGCCGGCGATCAGTACCGCATCGCCGCCAAGAATCTTCTGCGCCTGGATCGACAGGCCAAAGATAAACAGCCCGTCCAACGCCACGCCTTCGATAAACGACCACACCGCCACGCTGTCCGGCCACTTGAAGCGGCGCCCGGTGCTGTGCAAATCATGCCCAGCGGTCGGCAAACCACGTGCCACCCACACGCCCGCCAGGCAGCAGCCGGCCAGAATCATGAAGATAGGTCGCGGCCCGGCCCACAGGGTCAGCCAGCCCCCCAGCGGCAGCGCCAGCATCGGCCCGAGGGCGATCACCGCCCTGGAGCGCCCTGCCCTGCGCGCCGCGCCCGCAGGCGCAGAGGTGGCCAACACTTGGGTCGACAGGTTCAGCGCGG
>NZ_VBVZ01000856.1 GCF_005863185.1 Pseudomonas edaphica | reverse complement strand
GGATAATGATATCCAGCTCGAAATTCAGCCGGTCGACGTAGACCTGGCGCTTGGCGTCGTAGTCTTCGGTGGTGTCCTTGGGCAGCAGAACGCTCAATCGCTCTTCCAGACCGTCGAACGACACCTTGCGGAAATACTCATCGATGGTCATGCCATCGGGAATCGGGAAGTTGGGCAGAAAGTGCTTGCCCAGCTTCACTTCGATATTGCAGCGTTTGGCGATTTCGACCGAGTTTTCCAGCGCCTCAGGCAGGTCGCTGAACAGCTCGGCCATTTCATCGGCGCTTTTGAGGTACTGCTCTTCGCTGTAGTTCTTGGAGCGGCGCGGGTCATCCAGTGCCCGGCCTTCGCCAATGCACACGCGGGTTTCGTGGGCCTCGAAATCTTCTTTCTTGATAAAGCGCACATCGTTGGTCGCAACCAGCGGCGCGCCCAGCTTGTCGGCCAGGGCCACGGCGGCGTGCAGGTGTTCTTCGTCATTGGGGCGATTGGTGCGCTGGACTTCCAGATAGAAGCGGTCGGGAAACACGTCCATCCACTCGCGGGCCAACACTTCGGCTTCCTGGGGGTTGCCGCCCAGCAGCGCGATACCGATCTCGCCCTCTTTGGCGGCCGAGAGCATGATCACGCCCTCACTCGCCTCAGCCACCCACTCACGCTCAATGATGATCGAGCCGTTGCGCTGGCCGTCGATAAAACCGCGCGAGATCAATTCGGTGAGGTTGCGATAACCCACGCCATTCATCGCCAGCAGGCTGATGCGGCTCAGGGGGTTATCCGGGTCTTTGTTCGACAGCCACAGGTCGGCGCCGCAAATCGGCTTGATGCCGGCGCCCATGGCGTTCTTGTAAAACTTGACCAGGGAACACATGTTGTTCTGGTCGGTAACCGCCACCGCAGGCATGTTCATGCCCACCAGGGTTTTGACCAGCGGTTTGATCCGTACCAGGCCGTCGACCAGGGAGTATTCAGTGTGCAGGCGCAGGTGAACGAATGAAGCCGGCATAGTGATCCTGTCTAAAAACTTAGAAACAACAAGGCCCGGGATTGTACCGGGCCTTGAGCAAAACATCAGCCTCGCGACTAAACCTCGCTGAGACTCTCACGCGCCTCGTAAGCCTGACGGACCGGGGCGAACGAACGACGGTGGATCGGCGTCGGGCCCAGGCGAGCCAAGGCTTCCAGATGAACGGGCGTCGGGTAACCTTTATGACCACCGATGCCGTAGCCCGGATAGATCAATTCAAACGCCGCCATTTCGCGGTCGCGGCTGACTTTGGCCAGGATCGAGGCGGCGGCAATCGCCGGGACCTTGCTATCCCCCTTGACCACGGCTTCTGAAGGCATCGCCAGTTTGGGGCAGCGGTTGCCGTCGATCATCGCCATTTTCGGTGTGATGTGCAGCCCTTCGACGGCGCGCTGCATGGCCAGCATGGTGGCGTGAAGGATGTTCAGCTCATCGATCTCTTCGACTTCGGCCCGGGCGATGTGCCAGCTCAACGCTTTTTCGCAGATCTCGTCGTAGAGCTTTTCACGGCGCGCTTCGGTGAGTTTTTTCGAGTCATTGAGACCGAGGATCGGGCGATTTGGGTCGAGGATCACCGCCGCCGTCACCACCGCGCCACACAACGGGCCACGCCCCACTTCATCAACACCGGCGACCAGTGCGTCGGCGTGTGCGACCAGACTGAAATCCAGGCCCATTTGCGTGGTCATAAAGCGTCCTGTTTTTGCCCGATCAAGGTCAGTACGGCATCAGCCGCCTGGTTCGATGCATCACGCCGCAGGGTGCGGTGGATGTCGTCAAAACCACGGGTCTGCTCTTCGCCGCCGTCGATCAAGGGTAGTAGGGTTTGTGCCAAGGCTTCGGGCGTTGCATCGTCCTGCAACAACTCCGGTACCAGCAGGCGTTGGGCCAGCAGGTTAGGCAAGGAGATGTAAGGGCTCTTGACCATGCGCTTGAGAATCCAGAACGTCAGCGGCGCCAGGCGATAAGCCACGACCATCGGGCGCTTGTACAGCAGCGCCTCCAGGGTCGCGGTGCCCGAGGCAATCAATAC
>NZ_VBVZ01000855.1 GCF_005863185.1 Pseudomonas edaphica | reverse complement strand
GGGTTTTCGCTGCGCGGGTCTTTGCCCATGTAATTGAGAATCGCCGGGAACAGCTCATCGTCTGAATCGAGAAAAGCCACTCCGCACTCGTGCAGCTTCTTGATGTTCTCGGGCTCAAACAGCACCGCCCATGAGTCGATGTGGTCGATCCCCAGCACTTGCTTGACCTTGTCGACGTTGTAGCCGATGCCGTTGGTGCCCCACAGGTACGGCACCGAGTGCGCGTTGCCGGGGTCGTTTTTCTCCAGCAGCTTGAGCAGTTTGGGGTCGAGGTTCTTGAAGTTGGGCAACTGCGAGCGGTCGAGTTTCAAGAACGCACCGGCTTTTACCTGGCGTGCCAGGAAGTGGTTGGACGGCACCACCACGTCATAGCCGGTGCGCCCGGCGAGCAACTTGCCTTCCAGGGTTTCGTTGGAGTCGAACACGTCATAGATCACCTTGATCCCGGTCTTGGCCTGGAAATCGGCCAAGGTGGTCTCGCCTATGTAGTCGGTCCAGTTATAGACGCTGACCGTCTGGGCGGCCTGGCCGCTGCTGCTGAACGCCGCGACAAGAGCCAGCGGGAGAAGCTTTTTCACAAGACGCATATCGACACCCCTTTATTGGTTTTTTAGACGCTCAACAGCAGGAACTCACGCTCCCAGGAACTGATCACTCGCTTGAAATTCTCGTGCTCGGCGCGCTTGACCGCCACATAGCCACGCACGAACTTATCGCCCAGGTACTGCTTGACCGTGTCGCAGTCCTCCATGCGCGCCAAGGCATCTTCGAGGGTGAACGGCAAGCGCAGGTTGCGGCGCTCATAGGCGCGGCCTTCCACCGGCGCGCTCGGCTCAATTTGCTCGATCATGCCCAGGTAGCCGCACAGCAAGCTCGCGGCAATCGCCAGGTAGGGGTTGGCATCCGCGCCCGGCAGGCGGTTTTCCACGCGCATCGCGTCGGGGCTGGAGGTCGGCACACGCAGGCCGACGGTGCGGTTTTCTTCGCCCCACTCCACGTTGACCGGCGCCGAGGTGTCCGGCAAAAAGCGGCGGAACGAGTTCACGTTCGGCGCGAACATCGGCAGCAGTTTGGGAATGTACTTTTGCAAGCCGCCGATGTGATGCAAGAACAGCTGGCTCATCTTGCCGTCGGCGTCGACGAACACCGGCTTGCCGGTGGCGATCTCCACCACGCTCTGGTGCAGGTGCATGGCGCTGCCCGGTTCGTCGGCCACTGGCTTGGCCATAAAG
This sequence comes from Pseudomonas edaphica, assembly GCF_005863185.1. Lineage (GTDB taxonomy): Bacteria > Pseudomonadota > Gammaproteobacteria > Pseudomonadales > Pseudomonadaceae > Aquipseudomonas > Aquipseudomonas edaphica. The sequence goes on along the minus strand of NZ_VBVZ01000855.1, from coordinate 831 downwards.
GTCGCGGCCACATTGTGCTTGAGCGCGGCTTCACGCAGGGTGCGTTTGAACACGGTGATCTGGTCGGCCAGGTCGAGGGCGTCGCCATGGCGGAAGTTGATTTCCATCTGTGCCGGGCCGTCTTCGTGGATCAGCGTGTCAAGGTCCAGACCCTGCAGTTCACACCAGTCATAGACGTCTTCGAACAGCGGGTCGAATTCGTTGGCGGCGTCGATGGAAAACGACTGGCGCCCGGTTTCGGCCCGGCCCGAACGGCCCACCGGGGTTTTCAGCGGCAGGTCCGGGTCTTCGCAGCGCTGGGTCAGGTAGAACTCCATTTCTGGCGCGACAATCGGCTGCCAACCTTTGTCGGTGTACAGTTGCAGGACTTTTTTCAACACGTTACGCGGCGACAACTCGATGGGGTTGCCCTGCTTGTCGAAGGTGTCATGGATCACGATGGCGGTGGGTTCGATCGCCCACGGCACCACGTAAGTGGCGTTGGACACCGGCCGGCAGATCATGTCGATGTCGGCAGGGTCGAGCAGGTCGTAGTAGATATCGTCGTCGACAAAGTCCCCGGTCACCGTTTGCAGCAGCACACTCTCCGGCAGGCGCATGCCTCGCTCATGCAGGAACTTGTTGGTGGGCGCAATTTTGCCGCGTGCGATGCCAGTCAAATCACTGATCACGCACTCGACTTCGGTAATCTTGTGTTCTTTCAGCCAGGCGGACAGCTGATCGAAGGGGGCGTTCATAAGGACCTCGTCATGGGTTGGTTGCACGCGCCGACTTGTACTCCCGGCGCATTGAGGTCTATCTTGGGCCAGCCTTCAAACGGCATCTATCCAC
>NZ_VBVZ01000854.1 GCF_005863185.1 Pseudomonas edaphica | reverse complement strand
GATGGCGTCCAGGCGTTGCTGCAGTTGGAGTTGAAGGCTTACGACGTACTGCTGACGGATGTGAACATGCCGCTCATTGACGGCTATGAACTTGCCGATACATTGCGCCAGCGCGATGTGGATATGCCGATTATCGGCGTCACCGCCAATGCGCTGCGCGAGGAGGGCGAGCATTGCATCCGCGTGGGCATGAACAGTTGGTTATCCAAACCGATGGATATCCAGGGGCTCTATCTGTGTTTGCGCAGTGTGCTTGATCCTGCGGTCTTCCAGGCTTGCGAAATCGATACGCCGGTAAGCGATGTAGACGAGATCAATGTGCCGGAGCGCATGCTTGAACTATTCCTTGAGACCATCGCCCAGGATATGAGTGAGCTTAAAGCGCTTGACAGGGGGCAGGGCCGTAATGAAACCGTCCGTTTGCTGCATCGGATTCGGGGTGCGTTGGCGGTAGGCAAAGCTAAAAGTCTGATCCAGCTGTGTCGCGAGTTGGAGGTCGCTGTCGCCCGGGACGGGCTGGTCCATACCCATGCAGACGTGGCTGCTTTCATCCAGCGCGTCGAACGCGCTATTGCGAATGTATAAGCATTGAAAATGCCGCCCCGTTCAGGGCGGCTATGGGTTACTTGGATACCACTGATTCCGGCGCACGCCAGCCTCCACCCAGCGCTTTATAGAGCTGCACTACATCGAGATACGACGCGGTCTCCGCCTGCGTCAGCGCGTCCTGAGCATTCAGTTGCGTACGCTGCGCGTCCAGCTCTACCAGATACGCCGCACTACCTGCTTCATAACGCGCATGTGCCAGTCGAGCCGCACGCTCACTTTGCGCGGTAGCCTCAGCCAGGCTGCGAACCCGTTGCTGCGACAGGCTATAGGTCGTAAGCGCGCCCTCGGTTTCCTCAATCGCATTCAGCACCACTTGCTCATAACGCGCCTGACTACCCACCTCTCGCGCCTGCGCCCCGCGCTGCCTTGCCTTGACACTGGCCAGGTGCAGCGCCGGCCAACTGACCGAAGGCATCACGCTGAACGCACGGCTGCCGCTGTCGCCCAAATCCCCACCGCGCAAGGCCACAAAGCCGAGAAAACCGCCCAGGTCGATCCGTGGGTAAAGCTCGGCCGTCACCGCGCCAATGTCCGCATTCGACGCCTCCAATGCGCGTTCGGCGCTGGCGACATCGGGACGCTGGCGCAGCAAGTCGCTGATCTGGCCAATCGGCAAGCGTGTGACCAGTGCCGGCAAGGGTTTCAGGTCGGTGAGCGTTTGCAGGTCACTGGGCCGCGAGCCGGTAAGTACGGCGAGTCGATAACGGCTGAGCGCTTGACGGGTTTCCAGACTCGGCAATGTGGCTTGCACCCGTGCGCGCTCGGCCAGGGCGCTGGCCAGTTCGTCGGCGGTGCCGCGCCCGGCATCCACGCGGCCCTGGACCAGCGCCACGGTTTTTTCCTGATTACTCAGGTTGGCCTGGGCCACCGCTAACTGCCGTTGCGCTCCGCGCAGTTCAAAGTAGTGACGCGCCACGTCGGCGGTCACTACGATACGGGTTTGCGCCAGGTCCGCCGCGACGGCCTCAGCGCGTGCCGAAGACGCCTGCGACAGGCGCTGCAGCCTGCCGAACAGGTCCAGCTCCCACTGCGCATCCAAGCCGGCCTGATAGGTCTTGGCCAGGTTGCGCTCACCGCTCGGGCCGGGGTTGGCCTGGGACAGGCTACGGGAATAAGCCCCGCTGGCGGTCACCGTTGGCAGTTGGTCCAACTGACGCTGATCCAGCACCGCACGTGCCTCCAGCAACCGGGCCTGGGCGATGCGCAGGTCATGGTTACGCGCCAGCGCTTGATCGATCAGCGCATCCAGTTGTGGGTCCTGGAATTGTCGCCACCAATCCTGTTGCACGCGGGTGCTGCTATACAGCGCGGTATCGGGGCTTTGAGTCAGCTCTACTGCGGGCTCGTTACTGGCCCGGTAGTCCGGGCCGACGGTACAGCCCGTCATCCAGGCCGAGCAGACCAGCAGCGCGAGCGGGCGAATCACGAAGGTATTAAAGGGGTGCATATATGTCTCCTTACAC
>NZ_VBVZ01000853.1 GCF_005863185.1 Pseudomonas edaphica | reverse complement strand
CACCAGCTGAAGGTGAAGAACGCGTAGACGAACACCAGCGCCAGGCACAGCAGCTTGATTTCCGACATACCCTGTGACGCCTGCTGCACCATGGGGATGTCCGCCAGCAACGATACCGCACGCTCGGACGCGCCCAGCACGGTGAGAATACCGGCGAGAATAATCAACGTGCTGGAGGCGAAGAACGAGGCATTGCGCTCCAGGTTGCCGATCACACTGGCATCGGCAATCCGGTTATCGCGCAGCAGCATACGGCGCATCCAGTCTTCGCGATACAGGTGCAGCACGCTGGCCAGGCAGGCGGTGTCTCGGGCTTTCCAGCTGGCATAGCGGGTGTAACCGCCCCAGCACAGGGCGAACCAGAAGGCTGCCAGCAGGTGGATTTGGTTGGTTTCGATGAACGACATGCGGGGCCTTGTATACGATGGATGAAGACGAACACGGTCCAAAATGTGGGAGCTGGCTTGCCTGCGATAGCGGTGGACCAGGCTACACAGCAGTGACTGAACCGACGCCATCGCAGGCAAGCCAGCTCCCACATTGACCGAACTCCAACTTTAGAGCGTTGTGGTCTTGCAGGCATAAAAAATGCCCCGTATCGATTGATACGGGGCATTTCAGTACAGCGTGAAACCGCGGCTTAGGCGATGGCTTCGCTACGCTTGCCGAGCATACGGTCAACCACTACCGCCACGCCGAGCGTCATCACCGACGGCACCAGCCATGCCAGGCCTTGCTCACTCAGCGGCAGGTGCGCCAATTGTGCAGGCATCCAATCGGCCAAGCCAGCGCCTTTAAGCGCGTCGATGCAACCAAAGATGAACGACACCAGCATCACCGGGCCAACAATACGGCCCTGCTCCTGCCAGAAGTCTTTGCAGAAGCTCAGGGCCACCAGCACGATGCACGGCGGGTAGATCGCGGTGAGTACCGGGATCGAGAAGGCAATCAGCTTGGTCAGGCCCAGGTTGGACACGAACAGCGAGAACAGCGCCAGGATCACCACCAGCGTCTTGTAGGACAGTGGCAGGACCTTGCTGAAGTACTCGGCGCAAGCACAGGTCAGGCCCACGGCAGTGACCAGGCACGCCAGGGAGATCAACACCGCGAGGAAGCCACTGCCCAGGGAGCCGAAGGTGTGTTGCACGTAGGCGTGCAGCACTGCCGCGCCATTGCTGGCACCGGCCGCCACCGCGTGGCTGCCCGAACCCAGGCGGAACAGGCTGATGTACACCAGCGCCAGGCCCACGCCGGCTATCAGCCCGGCGATGATCGCATAGCGAGTGATCAGCTTTGGCGACTCAACACCACGGGAACGAATCGCGTTGACGATGACGATACCGAACACCAGCGCGCCGAGGGTATCCATGGTCAAGTAGCCATTGATAAAGCCCTGGGAGAACGGTGCAGCGACGTATTCCGGGGTGGCAACACCCACATCACCGGCCGGCAAGGCAAACGCAGCGATGCCCAGCACAGCCAGTGCGATGATCTTCAACGGTGCGAGAAAACGCCCTACCGTGTCCAGCAGACGCCCTGGGTACAGGGAAATGAAGAACACCAGCAGGAAGTACACCGAGCTGTAGAGGAACAGCGCCAGCGGACTTTCGCCGGTCAGCGGCGCCAGGCCCACTTCAAACGAAACGGTCGCGGTGCGCGGGGTGGCGAACAGCGGGCCTACCGCCAGGTACGCCGCCGCCGCCAGCAGGCCACCGGCGATCTTGCCGATCGGGCTGCTCAATGCGTCCATGCCGCCGCCGACCTTGGCCAGCGCGATCACGGTGACCACCGGCAAGCCAACTGCGGTGATCAGGAAGCCCAGCGCTGCCATCCAGACGTGAGGCCCGGACTGCAAACCAACGATAGGCGGGAAGATGATGTTGCCGGCGCCCACGAACAGGGCAAAAGTCATAAAGCCTAACGCCAGGATGTCCTGGCTTTTCAACACTTTCATTTCAGGAAATACCACACTACTGAATCGGAATTTAGAGAGGGATTCCCTGTGGATGAGGGAACTGCTGCCGGCCCTGATGGGGACCGACCGGTTTAGCGCGCGGCTTCCTTTTGGGAGGCGGA
>NZ_VBVZ01000852.1 GCF_005863185.1 Pseudomonas edaphica | reverse complement strand
GCCCAGGGCGCTGCGGTGGCCGCGCAACAGACCGACGCTGAAGGCCAGGCCGCCAAGCGGGTAGTGGATGGCAGCATCGCGCAGATCCATGCGCTGGTGAACGACATCCGCAGCAGCGGCGTGTCCCTCGACAGCTTGCAGCAGGACGTGTCGTCGATCGTCAGCGTGCTCGGCGTGATCCGCTCGATTGCCGAGCAGACCAACCTGCTGGCGCTCAACGCCGCCATCGAAGCCGCACGGGCAGGCGAAGCTGGTCGCGGGTTTGCGGTGGTCGCCGACGAGGTGAGTGCGCTGGCCAGTCGCACGCAAACCAGCACCCAGGAAATCCAGGGCATGATCGACCGCCTGCAAAAAGGCACCGTCGCCGCCGTGGATGCCATGCGCCGCTCCAGCGATGCCGGTGATGGCACTTCGGCCCAGGCCAACCAAGCCGGCGCGTCGCTGGATACCATGGCGCAGTTGATCGGCACCATTAACTCGATGAACGCGCAAATCGCCAGCGCCGCCGAAGAGCAGACCGCCGTAGCCGAAGAGATCAACCGCAGCGTGCATCAGATTGCCGTGGCGGTGGACAGCGTGGCGGATGAAACCCAATTGGGCGCGCAAACCTCGCGCAGCCTGGCGGACCTGGGCCAGCGCCTGGGGCAGTTGGTGGGGCAGTTCAGGATCTGATCAACCCTGGCCTCAGCGTATGTTTGCCTAGCGCTGATACAAATAGGCCTGCCACCGCCCCTGCGTTAGACGTCACGCATCAGCAGGCCGAAGCGCAGGTCCATGTCGCTCGGCAGTGGCACATACACCGTGTGCCCATCCCCCGGCGCCACGTCTATGGCCTCGCCCTTGGCGTTGTGCAGGTTGGTCAGGTCAAAGTGAAAGTTGCCGGCCGGTGTCATCAATTCCAGATGATTACCCACGGCAAAGCGGTTTTTCACCTTGACCTCGGCCAGTTCGCCCCGGCGCTCGCCGGTCAATTCGCCGACAAACTGCTGGCGCTCCGACACCGAGCTGCCGTTCTGGTAGTTCTGGTATTCGTCGTGCACATGGCGACGCAGGAAACCTTCGGTGTAGCCGCGTTGGGCCAGGGACTCAAGATCAGTCATCAGGTTGCGGTCAAACGCACGGCCAGCCACCGCATCGTCAATGGCCTGGCGATACACCTGGGTGGTGCGCGCGCAATAGAAGTGGGACTTGGTGCGCCCTTCGATCTTCAGCGAATGCACGCCCATGTGCGCCAGGCGCTCCACGTGCTGCACGGCGCGCAGGTCCTTGGCGTTCATGATGTAGGTGCCGTGTTCGTCTTCGAAGGCGGGCATCTGCTCATCCGGGCGGTTGGCTTCCTGCAGCAGGAACACCTGATCGGTCGGCGCGCCGATACCCAAGGTCGGTTCACACTGCTGGACGATATCGCCCGTGGCGTTCTCCACCGCCGGCGTGGCCGAGTATTTCCAGCGGCACGCGTTGGTGCAGGTGCCTTGGTTGGCATCGCGCTTGTTCATATAGCCGGACAACAAACAGCGCCCGGAATAGGCCATGCACAGGGCGCCGTGCACAAACACTTCCAGCTCCATGGCCGGCACCTGTTGGCGGATTTCGCCGATTTCTTCCAGTGACAATTCCCGCGACAGAATCACCCGGCAGATACCTTGCTGCTGCCAAAACTCGACGCTGGCCCAATTCACCGTATTGGCCTGTACCGACAAGTGAATCGGCACGCACGGGAAGTGACGGCGTACCAGCATGATCAAGCCTGGGTCGGACATGATCAACGCGTCCGGCCCCATGGCGATCACCGGGGCCAAATCCTTGAGGAAGGTCTTGAGCTTGGCGTTGTGCGGGGCAATGTTGACCACCACGTAGAAACGCTTGCCCAGTGCATGCGCCTCCTGGATGCCGAGTGCGAGGTTGGCGTGGTCGAACTCGTTATTGCGCACCCGCAGGCTGTAGCGCGGCTGGCCGGCGTAGACCGCATCGGCGCCGTAGGCGAAGGCATAGCGCATGTTTTTCAGGGTGCCGGCGGGGGCGAGTAGTTCGGGGGCAATCACGGGGGGCATGGGCTCGGGTCGCAAAAGGTCGCGAG
>NZ_VBVZ01000851.1 GCF_005863185.1 Pseudomonas edaphica | reverse complement strand
CAACAGGCCTTCGATCCACACCCGGTGTAAATCCACAGCACCGCTGCGCGCCTGCTCTGCCAGGGCATCTTGCAAAATGGCCTGCAAGCGCTGGAAGCGTTCGCCACCCAGGCGCTTGTGGATGTTGGCCAGGCTCTGGGTCAAGCGCTCGGCAAACAACGCCTGCCCGCTTTCGCCAAACACCGCGATAAATTCGGCGCAAAGATCAACCACGTAATCGCGCAGAATCCGTTCGACGCGGCCTTCAACACTGTCTTGCAGCCATACCATCGGGAAGGTCTGCATGCCCTTATGCAACGGCAACGGCAGTGCACAGCTGCCGATCATGCGGCTTTCGTCCTCGACCACAAACTGTTCGATACCGCCCGCGCGTTTCTTCAGCAGGTCCACCGCCAGGCGGTTCTCAAAGTCGATGTTGGACGGTTGCGCCGTCGCGCGCTTGCCGAAGCTGGAGCCGCGATGGTTGGCGTGCCCTTCAAGGTCCAAGGCATTGCGCAACTGGCTCAACACCTCGGTCTTGCCGGTCCCGGTCATGCCGCCGAGCAAGACGAAATCACACTCGGCCGTCGCTTGCTCCAGGGTTTCCAGCAGAAAGGTGCGCATGGCCTTGTAACCACCGCCGACGCGGGGATACTCGATACCCGCTTCGGTCTTCAACCATTGCTGCACGATCTGCGACCGCAGCCCACCGCGAAAGCAGTACAGGTAACCGTCGGGGTTGGCCTGGGCGAATTGCGCCCAATGCTCGATGCGCTCGGCCTTGATTGCCCCGGACACCAACTCATGCCCCAGCACGATGGCCGCTTGCTGGCCCTGCTGTTTGTAGCAGGTGCCGACCCGCTGGCGTTCGTCGTCGGTCATCAGCGGCAGGTTGACCACGCCGGGAAACGCCCCCTTGGTGAACTCGATCGGCGCGCGGGTATCCATCATCGGCCGGTCGTTGAGGAAGATGTCGCGGTAGTTGGTGATGTCAGTTGCCATCAAAACACCTCTACCGCGTGGGTCTGTCGCTCAACCAGTGCGCCGATTGGCTCAAGGCTCAGGCCCAGTTCTGCGGCCACAGAGTGAAACTCGGCGTCGCCCTCCGGGGTAACGGCGATCAACAAGCCGCCGCTGGTCTGTGGGTCGCACAGCACGCGCTTGTGCAGTTCCTGCAGACGCCCCAGCTTGCTTGAATAGCTGTCGAAATTACGCAAGGTGCCACCGGGCATGCAGCCTTGGTCCAGGTAGTCCTCGATCCCGGCCAGGCGTGGGACTTTGGCATATTCGATGCGGGCGGTGAGACCACTGCCGTCGGCCATTTCCACCAGATGACCCAACAGGCCGAAACCGGTGACATCGGTCATTGCCGTTACGCCGGCCAACTGGCCAAAACGGCTGCCACGCTTGTTGAGCGTGCACATCCAGTCACGGGCCAGGCCGATGTCCGCCTCGCGCAATTTGCCCTTCTTCTCGGCGGTGGTAAGGATGCCGATGCCCAGCGGTTTGGTCAGGTACAGCTTGCAACCCGCGGTGGCGGTGTCGTTGCGCTTCATATGGCGCTTTTGCACGATGCCGGTCACGGCCAGGCCGAAGATCGGCTCCGGCGCGTCGATAGAGTGCCCGCCGGCCAGCGGAATACCGGCGGCGTCGCACACCGAGCGGCCGCCACGGATCACTTCGCGGGCTACTTCCGGCGCCAGCACATTCACTGGCCAGCCCAGAATCGCAATGGCCATCAGCGGGTCGCCGCCCATGGCGTAGATATCGCTGATCGCGTTGGTGGCGGCAATACGGCCGAAGTCGAACGGATCATCGACAATCGGCATGAAAAAGTCGGTGGTGGAGACCACGCCGCGTTCGTCGTCGATGGCGTACACCGCCGCATCGTCACGCGAGGCGTTGCCCACCCACAGGTTGGGGTCGAGGTTCTGTGCGCCGCTGCCGGCGAGGATCACTTCCAGCACCTGGGGCGAAATCTTGCAGCCGCAACCCGCGCCGTGGCTGTACTGGGTGAGGCGAATCGGCTCGTTCATGGTGGACCTCAAGGTAACAAGTGGGCCGATTCTAACAGACAGCAAAAAGCCGGCTGGGCTCTTGTGAGC
>NZ_VBVZ01000850.1 GCF_005863185.1 Pseudomonas edaphica | reverse complement strand
GGCCATCGTCAACGAAGGCTACAAGGCCGTCGCTGCCGGCATGAACCCGATGGATCTCAAGCGCGGCATCGACAAGGCGACCATCGCCATCGTTGCTGAGCTGAAAAAGCTGTCCAAGCCATGCGCCGACACCAAGGCTATCGCTCAGGTAGGCACCATCTCCGCCAACTCCGACAACTCCATCGGCGACATCATTGCCGAAGCCATGGAAAAAGTCGGTAAAGAAGGCGTGATCACCGTTGAAGAAGGCACTGGCCTGGAAAACGAACTGTCGGTTGTAGAAGGCATGCAGTTCGACCGTGGCTACCTGTCCCCGTACTTCGTCAACAAGCCTGAGACCATGGTTGCCGAGCTGGACAGCCCGCTGATCCTGCTGGTCGACAAAAAGATCTCGAACATCCGCGAAATGCTGCCAGTGCTGGAAGCCGTTGCCAAAGCCGGCCGCCCACTGCTGATCGTTTCCGAAGACGTTGAAGGCGAAGCCCTGGCGACTCTGGTTGTGAACAACATGCGTGGCATCGTTAAAGTCGCCGCCGTCAAGGCGCCAGGCTTCGGCGACCGTCGCAAGGCCATGCTGCAGGACATCGCCGTTCTGACCGGCGGTACCGTTATCTCCGAAGAGATCGGCCTGAGCCTGGAAAGCGCCACCCTGGAAAACCTGGGTAGCGCCAAGCGCGTGACCATCTCCAAAGAAAACACCATCATCGTTGACGGTGCTGGCGTTGAGCAGGACATCCAGGCTCGCATCACTCAGATCCGTGCCCAGGTTGCCGAGACTTCGTCCGACTACGACCGTGAAAAACTGCAAGAGCGTCTGGCCAAGCTGTCCGGCGGCGTTGCAGTGATCAAGGTTGGCGCCGGTTCCGAAGTTGAAATGAAAGAGAAGAAAGCCCGCGTTGAAGACGCCCTGCACGCAACCCGTGCAGCCGTTGAAGAAGGCGTGGTACCTGGCGGTGGCGTTGCGCTGATCCGCGCTCTGGAAGCACTGGCTGATCTGACCGGCGACAACGCTGACCAGAACGTCGGTATCGCTGTTCTGCGTCGCGCCGTTGAAGCGCCGCTGCGTCAGATCGCTGCCAACTCCGGCGACGAGCCAAGCGTTGTGGTCAACGAAGTCAAGAACGGCAAAGGTAACTACGGTTACAACGCTGCGACTGGCGAATACGGCGACATGATCGAAATGGGCATCCTGGACCCTACCAAGGTGACTCGTTCCGCGCTGCAAGCAGCAGCCTCCATCGGTAGCCTGATCCTGACTACTGAAGCTGCAATCGCTGACAAGCCAAAGGCTGAAGGCGCAGCTGGCGGCGGTATGCCAGACATGGGCGGCATGGGTGGCATGGGCGGCATGATGTAAGCCAGCCTTACCCAGCTATTAAAAAGCCCCGCTTGCAGTGATGCAGGCGGGGCTTTTTTGTGCAGTATTCAAAATGCAGGAGCTCCCATGTGGGAGCTGGCTTGCCTGCGATGGCATCACCTCGGTGCACCAGACATACCGAGTCGCCTGCATCGCGGGCAAGCCCGGCTCCCACATGGCTGCCTGTGTTGATCTCAACCCAATGTACGACGTCGCAACAGCTTCCTGAAGGTCATGCCCCTTGCCAGGGTTACTTGGGCAGCCGGCATAAGTGCCACGGGTTGCGGTGCAGCAGCTTGGTTGAGTGGGCCAGGGACAGGCAGGTGCGTGAGTTTCTCAACGCCGGCGGCTCGGGGCCACCTCCGAGGTGGCGGGGTGAGGAGCGCATCCTGCGCCGTTGGCCGACGTGCCGTATTGGCGGTGTGATCGCCAGCGTGTTTGTCTTCCATCCGTGGTGATGGCTTGTCCGTAACCGCCAGGCGCGAGGCCGACGCATTACCGGGCACGAACACGCCGGCAACGATGCACAGCGACAGCATCAAGGTGGGCAAATGCTTCTTACGGGGATGCATGACAGGGCTCTCCAACCGGGATTCAGTTGGCGAGGTTACGGGCGATGCGCAGGCTGCGCTGTCACAGGCTGTAACAGCGCTACAACCGGCGATACCCTTCAATAAGGACGAACACTGTCACTGTGGCGAGCAGGCTTGCCCTGCGTTGGGCTGCGC
>NZ_VBVZ01000084.1 GCF_005863185.1 Pseudomonas edaphica | reverse complement strand
TTGAGCGCATTCCACGCTCAAGTGTGGGAGCTGGCTTGCCTGCGATGGCAATGGCACAGTCGCCACCTATCTCAGCGTTGGTGCGTTACCATACCCGGCCGGACGCGGCGCCCTGCTGCGCGCAGGAGTTCGCATGGCCCACCCGTTTGAAACACTCACCCCCGATTTAGTACTCGACGCCGTCGAAAGCATCGGCTTTCTCAGCGACGCGCGCGTGTTGGCGCTTAACAGCTACGAAAACCGCGTGTATCAGGTGGGCATCGAAGACTCCGAGCCGCTGATCGCCAAATTCTACCGCCCGCAGCGCTGGACCAACGAAGCGATCCTGGAAGAACACCGCTTCACCTTCGAACTGGCCGAGTGCGAAGTGCCGGTGGTTGCACCGCTGGTGCATAACGGCGAAAGCCTGTTCGAACACGCGGGCTTTCGCTTCACCCTGTTCCCACGCCGTGGCGGTCGGGCGCCGGAGCCGGGCAACCTGGATCAGCTGTATCGCCTCGGGCAATTGCTCGGCCGTTTACACGCGGTGGGGTCCACCCGCCCGTTTGAACACCGCGAAGCCTTGGGTGTGAAGAACTTCGGTCACGATTCCCTCAACACCTTGCTTGAAGGCAATTTCATTCCCAAAAGCCTGCTGCCCGCTTACGAGTCTGTCGCGCGCGACCTGCTCAAGCGCGTGGAAGAGGTGTACAAGGCCACACCGCACAAGAACATCCGCATGCACGGCGACTGCCACCCCGGCAACATGATGTGCCGCGACGAGATGTTCCACATCGTCGACCTGGACGACTGCCGCATGGGCCCGGCCGTGCAGGACCTGTGGATGATGCTCGCGGGCGACCGTCAGGAATGCCTAGGCCAGCTGTCGGAATTGATGGACGGCTACCAGGAGTTCCACGACTTCGACCCACGCGAACTGGCCTTGATCGAACCCCTGCGCGCCTTGCGCCTGATGCACTACAGCGCCTGGCTGGCCCGGCGCTGGGATGACCCGGCATTCCCCCACAGCTTTCCGTGGTTTGGCAGCGAGCGGTATTGGGGCGACCAGGTGTTGGCGTTGCGTGAGCAACTGTCGGCGCTCAATGAAGAACCCCTCAAACTCTTCTAAAGAGCAGTACACCACCGGTGTGGGAGCTGGCTTGCCTGCGATTCAGACAACTCGGTGTATCAGTGGTACTAAGGTGATTTCATCGCAGGCAAGCCAGCTCCCACAGAAAAGCCCCTGCCTTGCCTGACAAAAATCCTTACAATCGCGCTTTGTAAGCTGCCTGAGCAAGGATTCTGCAATGCACGCCGCCAACCCCCGCAAAGGGTACATCCTGGGCCTGAGTGCCTATGTCATCTGGGGTCTTTTCCCACTTTATTTCAAAGCCATCGCCAGTGTTCCCGCCGCCGAAATCATCGTGCACCGCGTCTTGTGGTCAGCGCTGTTCGGCGGTTTGCTGTTGATGGTGTGGAAGCACCCCGGCTGGTTCCGTGAACTGCGCGACAACCCCAAGCGCCTGGCGATCCTGGCACTCAGTGGTTCGTTGATTGCGGCCAACTGGCTGACCTATGTGTGGTCGGTGAACAGCGGGCGCATGCTGGAAGCGAGCCTGGGTTACTACATCAACCCGTTGGTGAATGTGCTGCTGGGCATGCTGATCCTGGGCGAGCGCCTGCGCCGCCTGCAATGGATCGCCGTCGGGCTGGCGGCGGTGGGTGTGGCGCAGCAAGTGTGGCAAGTCGGCAGTCTGCCGTGGGTGTCGCTGGTGCTGGCACTGACCTTCGGCTTTTACGGTTTGATCCGCAAACAGGCGCCGGTCAAGGCGCTGCCAGGGCTGGTGGTGGAAACCTGGATGCTGGTGCCGATCGCCGTCGCCTGGTTGTTGTTCAACCCATCGGCCCATAGTGCGCAGCTTGAATTTTGGAGCACCTCCGAAGCCTGGTGGCTGGTGGCCGCAGGCCCGGTTACGCTGATTCCGCTGGTGTGTTTTAACGCGGCCGCACGGCATTTGCCCTACACCGCACTGGGCTTTTTGCAATACGTGGCGCCGACGCTAGTGCTGTTGGAAGCGGTGCTGCTGTTCGGTGAACACCTGGCGACCAGCACGCTGATTGCTTTCGCATTTATCTGGGCGGGCCTGGTGGTCTACAGCCTGGATGCCTGGCTGACGGTGCGCAAACGCTGATCAAATAACGTACAAATCTCTGCAAGCCACAGTGCACGTGGCTTGCAGGCATTCACCCCAAGGTTATCCACACCCTGATCCCCGCCATTTGTGCACAAGCCATTGAAACTGCTCGTTTTTTGCTCAATCGACGAAGAAGCCCGGCCGGCATGGCCTGGCGCCGGGTCTCTACAGGTTATCCACAGGCCCATGCAAGATTTCCATGCATAACCTTGTGGACCGATTATTCCTCGTGGTGCAGTTCCACCATCAAATCATCGGCCAAGGTTTCCAGGGACAGCTGCAAGGTATCCAGGGACAACGCGGCCGGCACCTGCAACAACGCTTCGGCGCTAAACAAGGGATCACCGCTCATGGGCGCCGGACGCACATCCGTGCTCAGGCTCGCCAGGTTCACGCCTTGTTTGCTCAATAGCGCCGTGATTTCGCGAACGATGCCTGCGCGGTCATTGCCCACCAACGTCATCATGATCGATTTGGACGCCGAGGCCTGCCCGCTGCTGCCCTCGCCCACCAGCACACGAATGCCGTGGGTGGATAAGTCCTCCAGCGCGCCGACCAGGGCTTGACGCTGTTCCGTCGGCACGCTGACCCGCAAAATCCCGGCAAACTGCCCGGCCATGTGCGCCATGCGGCTTTCCAGCCAGTTACCGCCGTGGGCGGCAATGTTCTGCGCAATGCGTTCAACCAGGCCGGGTTTGTCGGCGGCGATAATAGTGAGTACAAGATGGTCCATGGCGAAGCCCTCGGTGGGTTGATCATCGATTATAGGCACACACCCTGTGGGAGCGGGCTTGCCCGCGATGGGGGGCGTGTCAGTTACACATCCGTGGGCGATGTATTGCTATCGCGGGCAAGCCCGCTCCCACACAAAGCCAATTCCTACAGAAGTGGTCAAAAACAAATCGTGTACCATTTTTATATTTATCTGGAACAATCTAATAGTTTTTTGAGAACATCTGATTCTCCGCTGTGACCGTACGACCAAAATGAGTCGCCAAACGACGTATTTAGTCTAATTTTCACAACCGCAAGTCATCATGTAGTATGCCAAACCGTGCACTACATAATGAAAATCTGAAACAGCGCATAAGCTCCGCAGAGTGAGGCAAGCAATGACTGAACACGTTCAAGTCGGTGGCCTGCAGGTCGCCAAAGTCCTGTTCGACTTCGTGAACAACGAAGCCATTCCCGGCACCGGCATCACTGCCGACCAGTTCTGGGCCGGCGCCGACAAGGTCATCCACGACCTGGCACCGAAGAACAAAGCCCTACTCGCCAAACGCGATGATTTCCAGGCGCGGATCGACACCTGGCACCAGACCCACGCAGGCAAAGCCCACGACCCAGTGGCCTACAAAGCCTTCCTGCAAGATATCGGCTACCTGCTGCCAGAAGCCGCAGATTTCCAGGCCTCGACCCAAAATGTCGATGACGAAATTGCCCGCATGGCCGGCCCGCAGCTGGTGGTGCCGGTCATGAATGCCCGCTTCGCCCTCAACGCCTCCAATGCACGCTGGGGCTCGCTGTACGACGCGCTGTATGGCACCGATGCCATCAGCGAAGCCGACGGCGCCGAGAAGGGCAAGGGTTACAACAAAGTGCGTGGCGACAAGGTAATTGCCTTCGCCCGTGCTTTCCTCGACGAAGCCGCGCCGCTCACCGCCGGCAGCCACGTCGATTCCACCGGTTACAAGATGGTGGATGGCAAGCTCATCGTCAGCCTCAAGGGCGGCAGCAACAGTGGCCTGCGCGACGACGCACAACTGATCGGTTTCCAGGGCCCTGCGGCCGAGCCGATTGCGATCCTGCTTAAACACAACGGCCTGCACTTCGAAATCCAGATCGACGCCAGCACCCCGGTCGGCCAGACCGACGCCGCCGGCGTCAAAGACGTGCTGATGGAAGCCGCGCTGACCACCATCATGGACTGCGAAGACTCCGTCGCCGCCGTCGATGCCGATGACAAAGTGGTGATCTACCGCAACTGGCTCGGCCTGATGAAAGGCGACCTGGCCGAAGAAGTGGCCAAGGGCGGCAAGACCTTCACCCGCACCATGAACGCCGACCGCGTCTACACCGGCGTGGATGGCCAGGACGTGACCCTGCACGGCCGTTCGCTGCTGTTCGTGCGTAACGTTGGCCACTTGATGACCATCGACGCGATCCTGGATAAAGACGGCAACGAAGTACCGGAAGGTATCCTCGACGGCCTGCTCACCAGCCTGGCGGCGATCCACAGCCTCAACGGCAACAGCAGCCGCAAGAACAGCCGCACCGGTTCCGTCTATATCGTAAAACCGAAGATGCACGGCCCCGAAGAAGCAGCGTTTACCAATGAGCTGTTCGGCCGCATCGAAGACGTGTTGAACCTGCCGCGTAATACGCTGAAAGTCGGGATCATGGACGAGGAGCGCCGCACCACGGTCAACCTCAAGGCCTGCATCAAGGCGGCCAGCGAGCGCGTGGTGTTTATCAACACTGGCTTCCTCGACCGCACCGGCGATGAAATCCACACCTCCATGGAAGCTGGCGCGATGGTGCGCAAGGCCGCCATGAAGGCGGAAAAATGGATCGGTGCCTACGAAAACTGGAACGTCGATATCGGCTTGAGCACCGGCCTGCAAGGTCGTGCACAGATCGGTAAAGGCATGTGGGCCATGCCCGACCTGATGGCGGCGATGCTCGAACAGAAAATCGCTCACCCACTGGCCGGCGCCAACACCGCCTGGGTGCCATCGCCGACGGCGGCTGCGCTGCATGCGCTGCACTACCACAAGGTTGATGTGTTCGCCCGCCAGACCGAACTGGCCAAGCGCGAGCGCGCTTCGGTAGACGATATCCTGACCATTCCTCTGGCCAGCAACACCGATTGGTCTGACGAAGAAATCCGCAACGAACTGGATAACAACGCCCAGGGCATCCTCGGCTATGTGGTCCGTTGGATCGACCAGGGCGTCGGCTGCTCGAAAGTGCCGGACATCAACGATGTGGGCCTGATGGAAGACCGCGCCACCCTGCGCATCTCCAGCCAGCACATCGCCAACTGGTTGCGCCACGGCATCGTCAACGAAGCCCAAGTGATGGAAAGCCTCAAGCGCATGGCGCCGGTGGTGGACCGTCAGAATGCCGGGGATGCGCTGTATCGCCCGCTGGCACCGGATTTCGACAGCAACATCGCGTTCCAGGCGGCGGTGGAGTTGGTGATTGAAGGGACTAAACAGCCGAATGGGTATACGGAGCCGGTGTTGCATCGTCGGCGTCGTGAGTTCAAGGCTAAAAACGGCCTGTAAATGAAAAAAGCCCTGATCGCAAGATCAGGGCTTTACTGTTTTAACCATTGCACTTCATGCAATGAGCTAAACAATAGGACTGCCGCTCGAAAAAACATAACTATCTGACATTTATCTTCATCAAGGCTCATTAATCAACCGTCACAATGAGCACCCTCTCGCGCACTTACAAAGCGCTGCCTATAGCAGTAAAACTCCAAATGCCTGCACTCCAAAAACCAGGAATGCTTACAGAACAACTCAATTAATTACAAATCATCATTCCACTCAGAAGCACCTACCACTTTATATTCGACCCCCTTATCTGCAAACATCCCATTCAGCTCATACGCCCGTTTGCTCGCGGAGTGGGTGACAGTTTCCTTCAAAGTACCGCTCATAAAAAAATATTTATTGCTAATACCGTCCTTCAAGGTCCAAATAAATTTTTCATCCTTGCTTTCAAATTTATAAGTAGCGACCCCATCCTCAGTTTGAGGCTTAAAAAACACAGAGAAGGTATCAGCCCCCCGATAGCTGTAGAGCCCGGAGTCTTCGCCCGCAATTTCAACATTAACATCGTGAGAATCAAAACTTTTATAAAAGCTGCCTTTCTTGGTGATTTCCAGCTTCATAAAATTGGCAGTGGTGTAACTTCCATTTGTGCTCATGACTGGCCTCTGTTCTCTAGTAAGTTGAGGCGGTGATTCCGACCGCCCTCAAACCAAGTGAACAGCGATGCTCACACCACCGCTACTGTCAAAGTTGACAGTTCTTACAGAAGTCCGACCAGCGGTAGCTACTGCGCCATCCCCAATTCCCGCTTGACCATCTTCGCCAACTTCACGCTATCAATCGGCTTGAGCAAAAAATCCACCACGCTCAAATGCATCGCATCAATCACATCCGGCGCTTCCGCGTCCCCCGACATGATGATGATCGGCAACGCCGCACGGGTTGACTCGCGCACTTTGCGAATCAATTGCAGGCCGTTGCTCGGCGCCATGCGCAAATCGGTGATCAGCAAACCGATGGAACTGCTGGAGCTCAACAAATCCCACGCTGTCTCGCCACTGTCGGCGGTCATGCAGCGAATGCCGTCCAGACCCAGGATCTCCGCAAGCAATTCACGAGCGTCCTTGTCGTCGTCGACAATCAACACCCGCTGTGGCGGCAAATCGGGCTCCAGCATCACGGCGCTCAGCGCCTCGCGCTCGGCATCACTCAAAATATCGTGGTCGGACATACGTTTCTCAGCAGTTCTATTCAATCTCCCAGCACACTCGTCAGACATCTGCGGAAGGGCGAACAATGTGCACTTCGTCGGAAAGTTTGCCTAGTGGGCGTTCTACGGGGTTTGGACGATAGTCATGTAAGGTTTTTCCCTAGTCGTGAATGGTTTTGCCCAGACCTAGACTTACGTCCAATGGGCACCCGCCGCGCGGGAGTCGACCATGCAGGACGATAACGACAAAAAAACTGCGGTCACTGTTATGAGTAAAGCTGATGCTTTCACGCACGCGGGAAAAACCGCCGTGTTGCAGAACATCCACGGCACCCTGCAATTCCTGCAACGCTTCCCACCGTTCAACCAGATGGAAAACGCCCACCTGGCGTTCTTGGTCGAACAGTGCCAGCTGCGTTTCTACGGCCCCGGCGACAGCATTCTCAAACCGTCCGGCGGGCCGGTGGAGCACTTCTATATCGTCAAGCAGGGCCGCGTAGTCGGCGAGCGGCCGGACTCGACGCAAGCCACCTTCGAGATCACCACCGGCGAGTGCTTCCCTCTTGCCGCGTTGCTGGGTGAGCGTGCGACACGCACCGAGCACAAAGCCGCCGAAGACACCTTCTGCCTGCAACTGAACAAGCCGGCGTTTATCAAGCTGTTCGCCCTTTCCAGCCCGTTTCGCGATTTTGCCCTGCGCGGAGTCAGCAGCCTGTTGGATCAGGTCAACCAGCAGGTGCAGCAAAAGGCCGTGGAAACCCTCGGCACCCAGTATTCGCTGAACACCCGCCTGGGTGAATTGGCCATGCGCCATCCGGTCACCTGCAGCCCGACCACGCCGCTGCGCGAAGCGGTGACGCTGATGCATGAGCAACAAGTGGGCAGCATCGTGATCGTCGACGCGCACAAGGCGCCGCTGGGGATTTTCACCTTGCGCGACCTGCGCCAGGTGGTCGCCGATGGCACCGGCGATTTCAATCAAGCCATCGCCGGCCATATGACCCAGGCGCCGTTCTTTTTAAGCCCGGACCACAGCGCTTTCGATGCCGCCATCGCCATGACCGAGCGACACATCGCCCATGTGTGCCTGGTAAAAGACCAGCGCCTGTGTGGCGTGGTGTCCGAGCGCGACCTGTTTTCCCTGCAACGGGTCGACCTGGTGCACTTGGCCCGCACCATCCGCAACGCGCCCCGGGTGGAAAACCTGGTGGTGATTCGCGGCGAGATCGGCCAACTGGTGGAACGCATGCTGGCCCATGGTGCGTCGTCCACCCAGATCACCCACATCATTACCCTGCTCAACGACCACACCGTGTGCCGGGTGATCGAACTGACTCTGGCCGAGAAAGGTGACCCTGACGTGCCCTTCAGCTGGCTGTGTTTCGGCAGCGAAGGGCGCCGCGAGCAAACACTGTTTACCGACCAGGACAACGGCATCCTGTTTGAAGCCAAGGACGCCGCCGAAGCCGCCGAGATCCGCGGTCGCCTGCTGCCCCTGGCGCAGCAGATCAACCAAAGCCTGGCGTTGTGCGGCTTCAGCCTGTGCAAGGGCAATATCATGGCCGGCAACCCCGAGCTGTGCCTGTCACGGGCCGAATGGGCGCGACGCTTCGGTGCATTTATTCGCGAGGCCACGCCGGAGAACCTGCTCGGGTCGAGCATCTATTTCGATATGCGCGTGGTGTGGGGTGACGAGCGCGGTTGCGAGCAACTGCGCCAGGGCATTCTGGATCAGGTGGCCGATAACCGCTTATTCCAACGCATGCTGGCCGAGAACGCCTTGCGCCAGCGCCCGCCGGTCGGGCGTTTCCGCGACTTTGTGCTGACGCGCAAAGGCACCGAAAAGGCCACGCTCGACCTCAAGGTGCAGGGCCTTACGCCCTTTGTAGATGGCGCGCGCCTGTTGGCCCTGGCCAACGGTATCCACGCCAACAATACCTTGGAGCGCCTGCGCCAACTGGTGGTCAAGGAGGTCATTGAGCCGCTGGATGGCGCTGCCTATGAGGAGGCCTATCACTTTATCCAGCAAACCCGCATGCAGCAGCATCAGCTGCAAACCCGCGAGAACCTGCCGTATTCCAACCGCGTCGACCCCGACAGCCTCAACCACCTGGACCGGCGCATCCTGCGTGAATCCCTGCGCCAGGCCCAACGCCTGCAAAGCAGCCTGACGCTACGGTATCAGCTGTGAGCCTGTTCAGTTGGCTGCGCAAGAACAAGCCCGGGCTCGACGCGGCTCAGCAGCAGCGACTGGCACAATTGCCCAAGCCCGCATTGCTGGGCGAAGGGTCGTTACGCAGCCAGCGTTGGGTGGTGGTCGACCTGGAAACCAGCGGCCTGAACCTCAACCGCGACCAAGTGCTGTCCATCGGCGCGGTGGTGATCGAGGATGGCGCGGTGGATTTTTCGCAGATGTTCGAACGCACCCTGCAACAGCCCAACACCAAGCTCAGCCCCAGCGTGCTGATCCATGGCCTCGGCCCCAGTGCAATTGCCGCCGGCAGCGACCCGGCGCAAGCCTTGCTGGATTTTATGGCCTTTGTCGGCGACAGCCCATTGCTGGCGTTCCATGCGCCGTTCGACCAACACATGCTGTGCCGGGCGCTTAAGAGCAGCCTGGGCTATCGGCTGGCCCATCCGTTCCTCGATGTAGCCGACATCGCCCCGCTGTTGTGCCCCGACGCGAATATTCGCGAGGCCGGGCTCGACGACTGGATCAACCACTTCAAGCTGCACGTGGGCGAACGCCATCACGCCAGTGCCGATGCGTTGGCCACGGCAGAGCTGATGCTCATCCTGTTCAGCCGTGCGCGCCAACAGGGAATCGACAGCCCACAGGTGCTGCAAGAGCGCTTGAGCCAATGGACACGTCGCAAACAAGCGCCCTCTTTGTAGGGGACGCTGAGCGTCCCAGGAGGCATTACCACGCAGAGCGTGGGAACGATCGCCCGACAGACGCCAATTGCGCCCACTCCCTGCCTCTGACACAATCGCGAATAATTCTCGTTAGTTTAAACCCCTTGTTTATTCGGTGATGCCTTGTCGTCGGTCCAAACCCCACACAGTGAGCTTGTTGGCGCGTTGTATCGCGACCATCGTGGCTGGCTGTTGGCGTGGCTGCGACGCAATGTGGCCTGCCCGAGCCGCGCCGAAGACTTAAGCCAGGACACCTTCATACGCCTGCTGGGCCGGGACGAGCTGCGCGAACCGCGCGAGCCACGTGCGTTCCTGGTGGCCATCGCCAAAGGCTTGCTGTTCGACTACTTCCGCCGCGCGGCGCTGGAGCAGGCGTACCTCAGCGAGCTGATGCTGATCCCGGAAAGCGAACACCCCTCGCCCGAAGCACAGCAACTGATCCTCGAAGACCTCAAGGCCATCGACCGCCTGCTCGGCAAGCTGTCGAGCAAGGCCCGCGCTGCCTTCCTCTATAACCGCCTCGACGGCCTGGGCCACGCCGAAATCGCCCAGCGCCTGGGTGTGTCGGTGCCACGTGTGCGCCAGTACCTGGCCCAAGGCATTCGCCAGTGCTACATCGCACTGTATGGCGAACCGCTGTGACAGGCTCCAAACCGGTCACCGCCCGTGTGCTGGATGCGGCGATTGCCTGGCAACTCTCGCTGGGCTCAGGCGACGGCAGCCTGGTTGCACAGGAAGAGTTCGCCAAATGGCTGGCCAGTGATGAAGAACACGCACGCGCCTGGCGTCAGCTGGGCATGCTCGACCAGCGCTTCAGCGTAGCTTCTGGCCCGGCGCGCGCGGCGCTGTTGCAGTCACGCCAAGGCATTCGCCAGCGCGTGCGCAAGTTGGGCGGCGGTTTGGCCAGCATCGCGCTGGTGATCGGCCTGGCGCTGTTTGCCGATGAACGTTACGTGCCGATCCATTATTGGCTGGCGGACCAACGCACAGCGACCGGCGAACAACGCACGCTGAAGCTGGCCGACGGCACACTGATCAACCTCAACACCCACAGCGCCATCGACGTGCGCTTTGATGAAAAACGCCGATTGATCGTGTTGCAGGAAGGCGAAATCCAAGTCGAAACCGGCCACAACGATGCGCGGCCGTTCTACGTGCAAACCCGCGACGGCAGCCTGCGCGCCCTGGGCACGCGGTTTATCGTCAGGCGCGAAGACGACGCCACGCGCCTGAGCGTGCTGCAGTCTGCCGTGGCCGCCCAGCCTGAGGCGCTGCATCAGGAGCAGATTTTCAAGCAAGGCCAGCAAGTGCTGATGCGCAGCGACGGCCTCGGCCCTGCGCGGGTGCTCACACCCGCCGCAGACGCCTGGACGCGCGGCATGCTGGTGGTCGACAACGCCCGCCTGGGCGATGTGGTTGCAGAGCTGAGTCGTTACCGCACCGGCTACCTGGGCGTGGATAAAACCGTGGCCGACCTGCGCATCACCGGCAGCTTCCCGCTGCACGACACCACCCTGGCGCTGAATGCCCTGCTGCCGACCTTGCCGGTGCAGATCGAGCAGCACACGCCGTGGTGGGTGACCGTGAAGGCTAAGCCTTAGGTTTTTCAGTGCCTGGCCGATCGCCTTCGCAGGCAAGCCAGCTACCACCTTTGGAATTGTGAACACCGTTAAAGGTGGGAGCTGGCTTGCCTGCGATGAGGCCCTCAAAGCTACCTCAAAAAAATATTTTCACCCAGCCCTATCACTTTCTGATTCTCATCCGGCACCTAGGCAATTGAGAAATATTTTCATTCAGGAGCCGCCCCATGTCCCGCACGCTAGACACCTTGTTGCGCCCCAGCCTGTTAGCCATGGCCATTGCCCTCAGCGCCCCGCTGACGAGCACCGCGCTGATCGCCGCCGAACAGGCTAGCAACGTGCGCGCCTACAACCTGCCGGCTGCGCCATTGGCGAGCACCCTGAACCAGATCGCCAGCCAGTCGGGCCTGGCCCTGACGCTGAACCCTTCGCTGGCAGCGGGCAAGACCTCAGCACCGGTCAAAGGCCAATTCGATGCCCAGGCCGCGTTGCGCGAGGCGTTGCGTGGCACCGGGTTGCAATTGGAGCAAAGCAGTGCCGGGACGTTTACGCTGGTGCCTGTCCCGGAAGGTGTCGTGGCGTTGCCAGAGACCAGCATCATTGCCCAGGGCAGCGATGAAAGCGCCTGGGGGCCAGTCGACGGCTACCTGGCCAAGCGCACCGCCGCTGGCACCAAGACCGACACCGCGCTGGTCGAAGCGCCGCGCTCGATCTCCATCGCCACCCGTGAGCAGATGCAGGACCGCAACGTCCAGAACCTGGATGACGCGGTTAAATACATGCCCGGCATCGTGTCCGCCAGCTACGGCAGCGACACCCGCTATGACTGGATGCGCGTGCGCGGCTTCGAACCCACGCAATTCCTCGACGGACTGCCACTGCCACGCGGCGTGTACGCCAACCCCAAAGCCGAAACCTGGAACCTCGACCGCCTCGCCCTGCTGCGTGGCCCGGCCTCGTCGGTCTACGGCCAAACGCCGCCGGGCGGCCTGCTGGACATGGTCAGCCGCCGTCCCAGCGCAGAACAAAGCAGCGCCATCCAGGTGCAATACGGCAGTGACAACTACCGCCAGATCAACTTCGCCAGCACCGGCAAGATTGATGATGAAGGGCAGTTTCTGTATGGCCTCAGTGGCGTGGTGCGCGATGCCGGCACCCAGATCGATCACATCGACAACAAGCGCTACAACATTGCGCCGAGCCTGACCTGGAATATCGACCCGGATACCAAGCTGACTTTCCTGTCGCAGTTCACCCGCGACGATACCGGCGCCACCAGCCAGTTTTTGCCCATCCAGGGCACCAAGATCAAATCACCACTGGGTGATATTTCCCATCACAAAAACCTGGGCGACCCGAACTACGAGTTCTACGACCGCACCTACTACGCATTGGGCTATGCCTTCGAGCATCGCTTCAATGACACTTGGCAGTTCCGTCAGAACCTGCGCTACACCAAATCGGAGTTGTCATTTCAGACACTCACCGTAGGTGCGTATCCCTACACGATGGTTGATGCAGACGGCAACGTCGGCCGCACGTCGACAAACGTGGACGAGAACATCGGCCAATTGGCCCTGGACAACAACTTCCAGGCCGACTTCGCCACCGGCGAAATCTCCCACACCCTGCTGCTCGGCCTGGATCACCAGCGCACCGATACCTCTTACCTGTCGATTTACGGCGATGGCCTGAAGACCAACGTTAACAATCCGATCTACGGCCAGCCCATCGTTCGTCCCGCTCGCTCCGGGGCTTATTACGACTACAACCAGAAAACCGTGCAGACCGGCCTGTACGCTCAAGACCAGATGGCGCTTGACCAATGGCGCCTGACCTTGGGCGGCCGCGAAGACTGGGTGCATCAGGGCACCACGTACTTCAACCAGAAAGATGCGACCAATACCGACCGAATCAAACATTTCAGCGGCAACGCCGCACTCAGCTACGTATTTGATTCCGGCTTCGTACCCTATATTTCCTACGCTGAATCCTTCCAACCTGCGAGCAATGCCAGCGTCTCGGCAACCGAATCGTACAAACCCACCGAAGGCAAACAGTGGGAACTGGGTATCAAGTACCAGCCACCGGGCTCGAACACTTTGCTCAGTGCCGCCGTGTATGACCTGACCCAGAAAAACGTGCTGGTAACTACCACTACCGCCGGCAGCATTCCAGTCACCAACCAGACCGGTGAAGTGAAAGTCAAAGGCCTGGAACTGGAAGCAGTGTCTGATGTGACCGAAAACCTCAAAGTTATCGCTTCCTATACCTTGGCCAAATCCGAGGTGCAAAAAGGCGACTACAAAGGTAATCGTCTGCAACTGATGCCAAACCAGCAAGCAACCCTGTGGACAGATTACACCTGGCACACGGGTGTCCTCGACGGCTTCGGTATTGGCTTGGGTGCTCGCTACACCGGCAATACCTATGGCGACCAAGGCAATACATGGTTGGGCAAGGCCGACGCCTACACTGTGTTCGATGCGGCCGTGCACTACGACCTCGGCCGTCTGGACAACAGCCTCAAAGGTGCCTCGGTGAAACTGAACGCAACCAACCTGTTCGACAAGGATTACATTTCAACCTGTGATGGTTTCTATTGCTACTACGGCGACCAACGCAGCGTCGTCGCCAGCGCCACCTATCAGTGGTAATCGGCTGAGTTAACAACCGGGCCGCCCCTGTGGGCGGCTTCGGTGTGTCTGAAGGCTAGAAAATGAAAAGCAAAACCATCCGCCGCTGGTCCTTTATCCACACCTGGACCAGCCTGATCTGCACGGTGTTCCTGCTGCTGCTTGCCCTTACCGGCCTGCCGCTGGTGTTTCACCACGAGATCGACCACCTGCTGGGCAACGAGCCGGAACTGGCACAGATGCCCGCCGACACGCCGCAGCTGAACCTTGAGCAGTTGGTGGCCAAAGCCCAGGCCCATCGCCCCGGCGAGGCCATGCAGTACCTGGCGTGGGACGAAGACGACAAAAACGGTGTGATCGCGATCATGGCTGCCACGGCCGGCACCGAGCCCAACTCGTCCCACACCTTCATGCTGGATGCGCGCACCGGTGAGGCCGTGGAAACCCCGGCGGCCAATGGCGGGTTGACCCTGTTCCTGCTGCGCTTGCACGTGGATATGTTCGCCGGGCTGCCAGGCAAGTTGCTGCTGGCGTTCATGGGCATTCTGTTTGTGGTGGCAATTGTCTCGGGTACGGTGCTGTACCTGCCGTTTATGCGCCGGTTGAAGTTCGCCACCGTGCGTAAAGACAAATCCACCCGTCTGCGCTGGCTCGACCTGCACAACCTGATCGGCGTGGTCACGCTGACCTGGGCGCTGGTGGTGGGTGTCACCGGCGTGATCAGCGCCTGCGCCGATTTGATCATCGCCGCCTGGCGCCAGGACAGCCTCAGCGCCATGATCGAGCCGTACAAAAACGCGCCGCCGCTGACCCAACGCGCACCGGCCACCGAACTGCTGAGCATCGCCGCCAAGGCCGCGCCCGGCATGGAGCCGGACTTTATCGCCTTCCCCGGTACGCGCTTTTCCAGCGAACACCACTACGCGGTGTTCATGAAGGGCAGCACGCATCTGACCTCACACCTGCTCACGCCGGTGCTGATCGACGCCAGCACCCTGGCCGTCACCGCCATCGCCGAACGGCCGTGGTACATGGACGCCATGGGCATGTCCCAGCCGCTGCACTTTGGCGACTATGGCGGCCTGCCGATGAAGATCCTCTGGGCGGTGCTGGATGTACTGACCATCATCGTGTTGGGCAGCGGTGTTTACCTGTGGATTGTGCGGCGCAAGGCGGCCAAGTCATGAAGCCGCGCCAATCGAGTTTCTGGAAGGTGTTTGGCATTCCGCTGGGGATTGGCCTGCTCAGCGCTGCCGGGTTGTTTGCGGCGCTGTTGGGTGA
>NZ_VBVZ01000849.1 GCF_005863185.1 Pseudomonas edaphica | reverse complement strand
GCGTAAAGGAGCTGGCACACGCATTTATTGATCCAGGTCGGGCTTTTGCGGGTTTTGTATCGCTGTGTATCGGCGGGTGCCGTTCGACACAGGCGTGATACCTCAGAGGGGTTCAATAGGCACTCTGCGACTCGACAAGGTAATCACCATGCGACCTATCACATTCCTGTTTACCAGCCTGCTGCTGGCTTTCGCTCTGACCGCAAGCTGGATGGCCAGTGGCGAGAGCAAGCAACCTGCGGGTGCCACGCCGTCGCTGGCGGGAGCGGTCGAATGGCTCAACTCACCGCCTCTGAGCCTTGAAGCGCTCAAAGGCAAAGTAGTGCTGGTGGATTTCTGGACCTATGACTGCATCAACTGCCGGCGTGCGCTGCCCTACGTCAATACCTGGGCCAAACGCTACGAAAAAGACGGTTTGGTGGTGATTGGCGTACACACGCCCGAATACGCGTTTGAGCACATCCCGGCCAACGTCAAGGAACAGGTGCGCAAGCTGGGCATCGGTTATCCGGTGGCTATCGACAATAACTACGCGATCTGGCGCAGCTTCGATAACCAATATTGGCCGGCCCACTACCTGATCGATGCCAAGGGGCACGTGCGTTACAGCCACTTCGGTGAGGGACGCTACGAGGCTCAGGAACAGGTGATTGAAGTACTGTTGAATGAGGCCAGGGCGATTCAATGAGGCGGTCTACGCTTGAAGGGCACTCCCAGGTTCTGCCGCGGACTAAGCAACAGGGCCGCTGAAGGCCCTCTGCTTTTCTGACATGGACCGGACATGAACCAAACCAACCTTCAATTCAAAACCCTGCTGTTATTGCTGGCCCTGGTGACCATCGCCTTTATCTGGATATTGCTGCCGTTCTATGGCGCGGTGTTCTGGGCGGTCATCCTTGGCATCATCTTCGCCCCGATGCAGCGGCGCCTGCAGCAACGCTTCAGCTGGAACCGCAACCTGACGTCCCTGGCCACCCTTACGGTATGCCTGGTGATCGCAATTTTGCCGGTGATCATCACCAGCGTGCTGCTGGTGCAAGAGGGCGCCACCCTCTATAAAAATATCGAAAGCGGCAAATTGGACGTGGCGGGGTATATCGAACAGTTCAAGAACATCCTGCCGCCTTATTTCCAGCATCTGCTCGACCGCTTCGGCATGGGTAACCTGGAGGGGCTGCGGGAAAAGATCGTCAAGAGCGCCATGCAAGGCAGCCAGTTCTTTGCCACCCAGGCGTTCAGCTTCGGCCAGGGCACGTTTGATTTCCTGGTGAGCTTTTTCATCATGCTGTACCTGCTGTTTTTCCTACTGCGTGACGGCCCGGAACTGGTGCGCAAAGTACGTACGGCGGTGCCGTTGGCCGAGCCGCAAAAGCGCCGGTTGCAACTCAAGTTCAATCGGGTGGTACGTGCGACCGTCAAGGGCAACGTGTTGGTCGCCGTGACCCAGGGTGCGCTGGGCGGTTTGATCTTCTGGTTTCTGGACATTCCCAGCGCGTTGCTCTGGGCGGTGTTGATGGCGTTTCTGTCGTTGCTGCCAGCCGTCGGCGCTGGGATCGTGTGGGGGCCGGTGGCCGCCTACTTCCTGTTGAGCGGTTCGATCTGGCAGGGCGTAGTACTGGGCTTGTTCGGCGTGTTCGTGATCGGGCTGGTGGACAATGTATTGCGCCCGATCCTGGTGGGCAAAGACACCAAGATGCCGGATTACCTGATCCTGATCTCGACCTTGGGCGGCCTGTCGGTGTTTGGCTTGAATGGCTTTGTGATCGGGCCGCTGGTGGCGGCGCTGTTTATGTCCAGTTGGGCGTTGTTTGTCGAAAGCAAGCCGCGGGTCAAACTGCCATTGCCCTAGTTCTCAGGCGTGAGTTTTCAGGCCAGAGGCTTCAGGCATGGAGCCTGAAGTTCGACACCTGCTGTTGCTGTTGTTGCGCAGCGGACAGCGAGGTGAGCGGGCCGCTGATGGTTTCGCCATCGCGTACTACATACCAGCAGGCCAGCAACCCGAGCTCCCGGAGTGGGGCGGGGACGGCACTGCCGACAACGGACATGATTTGAACAGTAGGCATAGGCACCTCCAAAGGTATGGGGGCCACCT
>NZ_VBVZ01000848.1 GCF_005863185.1 Pseudomonas edaphica | reverse complement strand
CGAGCGAGCTTGCTCGCGCTGGGGCGCGAAGCGGCCCCAACAAGATCACCGCGATTTATCCAGCAGAACGCGTTGGCAGGTTTTAGGGCTGCTTCGCAGCCCAGCGCGAGCAAGCTCGCTCGCCACAGGAAGCTCACCCTTCCATCACAGGACCTGGCGCAGGAACGCTTGGGCGCGCGGGTCTTTGGGCGCATCGAAGAACTCGGCCGGGGCCGCATCTTCGAGCAATTTGCCGTGGTCGAAGAACAGCACGCGGTCTGCCACTTCACGGGCAAAGCCCATCTCGTGGGTGACGCAGACCATGGTCATGCCTTCCAGGGCCAGGGTCTTCATCACGTCCAACACTTCGCCGACCATTTCCGGATCCAGCGCCGAGGTCGGCTCATCAAACAGCATTACCTTGGGTTCCATGGCCAACGCACGGGCAATGGCTACCCGTTGTTGCTGGCCGCCGGACAAGCGTGATGGAAACTCGTTGGCCTTCTGCGCGATACCGACCTTTTCCAACAGTGCCAAAGCCTTGGCTTCACGCTCTTGCTTGCCACGTTTGCGCACGACTTTTTGCGCCAGGCACAGGTTTTCCAGCACGGTCATGTGCGGGAACAAATTGAAGTGCTGGAACACCATGCCGACTTCACGACGGTAGGCATTCACGTCGGTTTTCGGGTCGGCCAGTTGCAGGCCGTCGATGCTCACCGAGCCCGAGTCGAACTCTTCCAGGCCGTTAAGGCAGCGCAGGAACGTGGACTTGCCTGAACCTGACGGGCCAATCACCACCAGCACTTCGCCCTTGGCGACTTGGGTGGTGACGTGGTCCACGGCGCGCACCACCTGGCCACGGGTGTCGAAGACTTTTACCAGATCGCGGACTTCAATCACTTTGCGCGAGCCTCCGCTCAAGCCGGCTGGCCATTTTCGACAGCGGCAGGTTGATCAGCAGGTACAGGCCTGCCACACAGAACAGGATTTCAAAGGGCGAGAACGAGGTGGTGATCACTTCACGACCACTTTTAAGCAGCTCGGTAATCGCGATCACCGAAACCAGCGAAGTGTCTTTCACCAGGCTGATAAATTGCCCAGCCAATGGCGGCAGCACGCGTTTGAAGGCTTGAGGCAACACCACATGACGCATCGACTGGCTGGCGCTCAACCCCAGGGAACGGGCGGCCTCGTTCTGACCACGGGTGATGGACTGCACGCCGGCGCGGACGATTTCCGCCACATAGGCGCCGGTGAACAGCGACAACGCGGCAATACCGGCGAATTCGCGGGACAGGTTGAGCACCGTGCCGATGAAGAAGTAGAAAATAAAGATTTGCACCAACAGCGGCGTACCGCGCACCAGTTCGACGTAGATCGTCGACAGATCGCGCAAGGTCGGGTTGCTCGACAAACGGCATAAGCCGGTTGCCAGGCCAATCGCCAGGCCGAGGACTCCGGAGACCACCGACAACCACAAGGTCGTCCACAAGCCCCACATCAGCGGGCCCAGCGCCCAATGCCGGGTTACGCCAATAACATCGCCTTCGGCCACGTCATCGCCACGTGACACTTGCAGGCTGTTGTCGGCCACGGTCAGCTTTTGCTCGGCGCCTGCGTCGTTGCGCAAGGTGACTTCGGCCACATCGCCTTTGCGCACCAGCTCAATGACAGTGGAGATGTCGGCGGCGCGCTGGGACGTTTCGGCCTGATAGGCGAAGTACTGCGGCACGCGGTTCCAGCGCCACTCGTAGGACATCAACGAGGTGGCGTAGTACAACGCGCCGGCCAGGCCAACCAGCACGACCAAGGTCAGCAGGTGCCAGGGCCATTGGGCTTTTTTCTGTTTCATTTCACTTTCCGAAGATGTATCGCCTGGCATGTCGTCATCGCGGGCAAGCCCGCTCCCACAAGGGAACGCATTTCAACTGTGGGAGCTGGCTTGCCTGCGATGAAGTCGACTCGGTGTCAGCCCTTATTCCATGTCCTTGAGCCACTCGGAGCTCTTGAACCACTTGTCATGGATGCGATCGTAGGTGCCGTCGTTGCGGATCTGGTGCAGGAAGTTGTTGATGTAATTGATGCTGTCGAAGTCGCCCTTTTTCAGGCCGAACGC
>NZ_VBVZ01000847.1 GCF_005863185.1 Pseudomonas edaphica | reverse complement strand
GTACCAAGGAAGCCGGTAAATGGCGCCTGGAAGGCAAAGAGTACATCGTCAAGGATGGCGACGTGATGCACTTCCGTTTCAACGTCTAAGCGCCATCGCGGTTTTGCCGCCCACAAAAAAGCCGATGCACTGCATCGGCTTTTTTGTGGGCGGTTGTTTGTATTTCGACAATAGCTATCCTCTTATCTATTTGAAACCTTAAGACGTTTCCTATTTGTCGTAACAAAAACAGCCCAACAACCTCGAGTGACGTTAAGCGACAAGTTAATGACTTTTCCTACGCAAGCCTGGCTTACTCTTACCTGCATACTCGATGATAAATCTTATACTTTACGCTCTGCCCAAACACCGTCTAAATCACAGCCTTTTAATCGTAAACAATCACGCTAGTGGAGCACCCACCCGATGTCGGCCGCCGATCAAAAAGAAAGCGAAACCGATACGCCATTCATTGAAGGCTCGGATATTGAGAACACGATCAATAGCACCGCGACACTGAATGTTGACATCTTGTTGCTGGGGGAAACCGGCACTGGCAAAGATACCCTGGCACAACGAATACATCGCCTGTCCGGCCGTCGAGGTAACTTTGTTGCGGTCAATTGCGCCGCCATTCCGGAGAGCCTCGCCGAAAGCCAATTATTCGGTGTCAACAGTGGTGCTTATACCGGGGCTGTACAATCACGCGCAGGGTTTATCGAGGCGGCTCACCTGGGTACGTTGTATTTGGATGAAATCGACAGCATGCCGCTTTCGCTGCAGGCCAAGCTATTGCGTATGCTCGAATCACGAGGGGTTGAACGGCTGGGCTCAACACGCTTCATCCCCGTCGACATGCGCGTCATCGCGTCCGCTCAACAATCACTGCATGACATGGTCGAGCAAGGCAGCTTCAGGCGGGACCTGTATTTTCGCCTGAACGTTATTAACATCAAGCTGCAGCCGCTGCGTGACCGACGTGAGCGTATCGTACCGTTGTTTCTGGAGATGATTAAACAAGAGGCGGAGCACTTCAACTGCACAGCCCCTCACCCCCCAACCGAACTGCTCCAGCAGTTGTTGTGTCATACGTGGCCGGGCAATGTCCGCGAACTACGCTCCACGGCCAAGCGTTTTGTCCTTGGGCTGCCGCCTTTATCGGCATCGAATGCAGAACCGCTGGAACTGGGCCTGAAAGACCGTCTGCAGCGTATTGAGAAAACGCTCATTGAAGAGTCTTTACATCGTCACACTTACAGCGTGGATTGTGTGGCGTTGGAACTGGGGGTTGCCAAGCGCACGCTCTACTACCGAATGAAGCAACTGGGTGTTTCACTCAACGCGTGTTTGCACGCTCAGGAAGTGCAATAAACGCTGAAACAAGTAGAAATAGGCCGATGGAACTGTTTCCAGAGGCATCGCCACTCAGTGTACGAGCATCGATTATCAAATAACGATGTAGCACGATTAATCGAATGCCTCATGACGAATACTCAACTATCCGATAGACAACCCAAAGGTGAAATCATGACATCTCCAGTCGGCAGCATTACCAGCAAACAGCTTTTTGATCAAATGAAAACGCTCACTGAGGAAAAAAACAAAGAAACGCTCGAGATGGCAAAGCTGGATAAAGATGCTTCGATTGCCAGCAAGTGGAGCCAGGTAATTAACAAAGTACAATAAGCAACACAGGCTTTCTCTAGTGTA
Organism: Pseudomonas edaphica; assembly: GCF_005863185.1. Classification (GTDB taxonomy): domain Bacteria; phylum Pseudomonadota; class Gammaproteobacteria; order Pseudomonadales; family Pseudomonadaceae; genus Aquipseudomonas; species Aquipseudomonas edaphica. Next base: position 409 of record NZ_VBVZ01000847.1, on the reverse strand, counting down.
TTAAATAGAGAAAGCCTGTCTATTTTCCTGAGGGAGGTTTATATGCGCACAACGCTTGAAAAAGAGCGGGAAACCTATTCAGGTGCCCCTGTGTTTCCCGTCGAAAAAAGCAGTGATAGCGCCCACGACGCGCATTTCTTCAGTGCAGCACTGGAGCAGAACAATCCCTATCCGTCGGCCCCCCCCGCCCCAGGAAACAGTCGGTCGCTGGTGAGCCAATCAGAGCGGTTGAAATCCAACAACGAAAAAATCCCCAAGCTCCTGCGTGAATATACCAAGACCCAAAACGAGCTGAAAATGGCGGACGCCACACAGACCATTATTGAATCAAAAGAAATCCTCAACATCGGCGTCAAGGTAATAAAACACTGCACTTCGTTTGTTGAGAAAACCACTAACCTGCAATAGG
>NZ_VBVZ01000846.1 GCF_005863185.1 Pseudomonas edaphica | reverse complement strand
AGCAGCGCGCACCTGTATGACCAAAGCGGCGCCTTCCCCCACGCCAACTTCAAGCGGCTGCATGAACATGGCCTGGTCGCCCTCACCGTGCCCAAGGCCCTGGGTGGGGGTGGCGCAAGCTTGGCGCAGGCGCGCAAGGCCATCAGCGCGATTGCCAGGGGCGAGCCGTCTACCGCGCTGATTCTGGTGATGCAGTACCTGCAACACACACGCCTGCAAGACAGCAAAACCTGGCCGCAGCACCTGCGCGTACAAGTCGCCGAAGACGCCGTGCGCAACGGAGCGTTGATCAACGCGCTGCGCGTCGAACCTGACCTGGGCACCCCGGCCCGTGGCGGGCTGCCGGCAACCACGGCGGTGCGCACCGCTGACGGCTGGCGCATCAGCGGCCGCAAGATTTACTCCACCGGCAGCCACGGCCTGAGCTGGTTCAGCGTGTGGGCGCGCAGTGATGATGCCGACCCGCTGGTGGGCGCCTGGCTGGTGCCGAAAAACAGCCCCGGCGTGAGCATCATCGACACCTGGGACCACCTGGGCATGCGCGCCACCTGCAGCCACGAAGTGGTGCTCGATAATGTCCTGGTGCCGCTGGACCATGCCGTCAGCGTCAGCCCCTGGAGCGCACCGCAACCTGAGCTGGATGGCGAGGGGTTCCTGTGGATGTCGGTGCTGCTGTCGTCGGTGTACGACGCCGTGGCCCAGGCGGCGCGGGACTGGCTGGTGAACTGGCTGGAGCAGCGCAAGCCGTCCAACCTCGGCGCCGCGCTGTCGAGCTTGCCGCGTTTTCAGGAAACCGTCGGCCATATCGACACCCTGCTGTTTGCCAACCGCAGCCTGCTCGAGGCCGCCGCCCAGGGCCACACGCCAGCCGCCAATGCGGCGCAGCTTAAATACCTGGTGACCGGCAATGCGATCCGCGCCGTGGAGCTTGCCATCGAAGCCTCGGGCAACCCTGGCCTGTCGCGCCATAGCCCGCTGCAACGGCATTACCGCGACGTGCTGTGCAGCCGCGTGCATACGCCGCAGAACGACGCGGTGCTGCAAGGTGTGGGTAAAGCAGTGTTCGCTCAACGTGAGCAACAATGAATAAGGAACGCTCATGAGTCAGGTGATTATCGCCAGCCAGCTGGACGAAGATTACAACCAGGTATTGCGCGAACGCCTTGCCTCGATCCACCCCCATGCCCAGGTGATCGGCGTGCCTGCCGGTGTGCCCAGCGACCTGCCGCCGCAAGCCAATATACTGCTGCTGCGCCCTATCAATGTGCGCGGCTACACCGCGCCCGATACTCCGCCGCCGGGCTGGCCGTATGGCGCGCAGTGGGTACACCTGGTGTCGTCGGGCATCGACTTCTACCCGCAGTGGCTGTTCAACGGCCCGCCGGTAACCACCTCACGGGGCAGCGCCGCCGATAACCTTGCCGAGTTCGCCCTGGCGGCGATCTTTGCGGCGGCAAAGCATTTGCCGGCTATCTGGGTGAAGGATGCCCAGTGGACATTCACCGCGCTGCGCCCGCTCAAGGGCAGCACATTGGGCATTCTCGGCTTTGGTGCGATCGGCAAGAGCCTGGCGCAAAAAGCCCAGGCCTTGGGGATCAACGTGGTTGCGCTGCGCCAGAGCCAGGCACCCTTTGAGGTGGACCATGTTGAGGCCGCCAAGGACATCCACGACCTGTTTGCCCGCGCCGACCACCTGGTGCTGGCGGCGCCGCTCACCGAGGCCACGCGGCATATTGTCGACCGCGATGTGCTCGGCAGCGCCAAGCCGGGATTGCACCTGATCAATATTGCGCGCGGTGGTTTGCTGGATCAGGAGGCCCTGCTGGAAGCCCTGGATAACGGTCAGATCGGCCTGGCCTCGCTGGATGTGACCGAGCCGGAGCCACTGCCGCAGGGCCACCCGTTGTACAGCCATGCGCGGGTGCGGTTGTCGCCGCATACCTCGGCGATTTCGACCAACAGCCAGCAGGAGATTGCCGATACGTTCCTGGCGAATCTGCAGCGGTATGTGCAAGGTTCAACGTTGGCCAATCTTGTCGCCCCTTGAATATGTGTGGGAGCTGGCTTGTGTGGGAGCTGGCTTGCCTGCGATGCAGTCACCTCGG
>NZ_VBVZ01000845.1 GCF_005863185.1 Pseudomonas edaphica | reverse complement strand
CGCAGGGAAATCCCGGCGTGGCCGTCAGGGGCCAGGCAGGTAAGGGTCGCGGCAACCAATAAGTCGCGGCGTTCATCGGGGTCGGCGCGGCGCAGTTTGGGAGGGTCGATGGTCACGGGCATGCCTTTGATAAAAGACCAGGGTGCTCAGGTTAATTGAACGTGTGTTCAATCTCTAGCGATTAAATGATCAGAGGAGGGCAAGGCATGGCAAAAGACCTTTCGTGGCAGGTGCCAGGCGATGCCGGCAACACACTGCACATCGGCGCCTGGCGCTTTGAAGGCGACGGCAGTGGCCCCAAGGTGCACCTGCAAGCGGGTGTGCACGCCGATGAAATCGCCGGAATGCTGGTGCTGCACCAACTGCTGCCGCGCTTGCAGGCGTGTCAGGCCCAGGGCCGCCTGCGCGGCAGTGTGACCGTGGTGCCCCAGGCCAACCCCTTTGGCATTGGCCAGTTTCGCCAGGGCAAATTGCTCGGGCGTTTTCATGAGGCCACCGGGCAGAATTTCAACCGTGCGTTCGATCATTCCCTGGCCATGGAACGCCCGGCGAGCAACCTGGCGCACTGGCAAAAAAGTTTAGTGCAGTTGGCGTCCGACGCCGACCTGGTGCTGGACCTGCATACCGACGATGAGGCCTTGCCGTACCTTTACATTCATCGCAGTTTCTGGCCTGAACAAGGCCTGGCACTGGCGGCCGCGTTGCAGGTCGAGGTGGTGATTGTCTGGGATGAAGGCGGTGACGGCTCTTTTGAAGAAACCATCATCAACCATGGCGCGCCGCGCTTGGCCGCGACTGTCGAATTGCGCGGGCAGGCCGATGTCAGCGATGCGCTCGCGCAACAAGACGCCGACGGGCTGTGGGCGTGGCTGTGCATCAATGGCATGATTGATGAAGTCGCCACGATCAGCGAATGGCAGGGCGAAGTGGTGGACATGGGCTGCATGGAAACCGTCCTCGCGTCCTGCGCCGGCGTGCTGGTGTTTGAAAAAAGCCTGGGTGACCTGGTTGAAGAGGGCGAGCGTTTCGCGCGCATTATAGGCTGCCCTGGCGACCCGTCTTCGGAAGTGTTTTTGCAGGCAGCGCAAACCGGCCGCATGGTGACACGCCACCGTGAGCGCCGGGTGGCCCAGGGGGCGGTGGTGGCCAAATTCACCGGCACACGGTTGTCGGACAGCTACAGCGGCGGTGTGCTGGACCCTTAGATCCCCAGACCTACACATAACCCTTGTGGGCGCGGGCTTGCTCGCGAAAGCGGAGTATATAGAGAAGGACGTGTAGACTGACCCACCGCATTCGCGAGCAAACCCGCTCCCACAATTTACCCTCGTAATCGGCAACCAGGTCGCCTTCGATCAATGAATAAGTGGGCTATACCTACAGTTCAGGACCATCGACGATGACTGCCAGGGAGTTCAATGATGAAATCAAGGCTAATGATCAGCACGCTGTGCGTTGCAATCGCAATGCTCGGCTGTGCCAGCAAGGTAACGCAACCGGACGAATATTCAGGTTTTCTCGCGGACTACAGCCACCTCAAAGAGGCGAAGTCGCCTTCAGGGGCCGAGGTGATGCGTTGGGTTGATCCCGAGCTGAGTCTGAATAACTTCACGGCAGTGTTCATCGAACCGACGCAGTTTTACCCCAAGCCCCAAGCTACCGCGAAAATTCCCGACAGCACCCTCAACGGCATCAACACCTATTACAACCAGGCGCTCAAGCGTGAGCTGGCCAAATCGCTGCCGCTGGCCAACGCGCCAGGCCCAGGTGTGATCGTGGTGCGCGCGGCCATTACCGCCGTCAGCAGCAAGACCGAAAGTCTCAAGCCCTACGAGTATGTCCCTGTGGCGCTGGTGGCTGCTGCAGTGAGCACCGGCACCGGCATTCGTGACCAGGAAACCACCCTGGGCACTGAGGCGCAGTTCCTCGACGGTGGCAGCGGCAAAGTAATTGCCCAGGTGGTGCGCAAAGGCACCGGCAAGCCGTTGTCCAACGACTCGCAGGTGATGAAGGCCGATGATGTAAAAAGCGTGATTGACGGCTGGGCGTCGGACTTGCATCAGTCCTTTGTGAAGCTCAAAAAGCCCTGACTACTAACTCTGTCTCTT
>NZ_VBVZ01000844.1 GCF_005863185.1 Pseudomonas edaphica | reverse complement strand
GCCGAGGTTTACCCGTAACTGCACGGTTGGCTGTGATGGGGCCGCTGCGCAGCCCAGCGCAGGGCAAGCCTGCTCGCCACAACAAGCGGGCTAACCACAACACAATAAGCTGCCCATCCATTTGATTTTTTGCCTGCCTTTCTACAATGATTCCAAGAGGAACAGACATGGCTGAAACCACCCCCATCCGCTACAGCTTCGGCGGTGATGAACACCTGTTTGCCGAGGTCAGCGACAGCATGTCCCTGGAGGCCTTTTTCACAGGCATGGCCGTGACCCGCGCCGTGGAGCGCCTGGCGTTGGAGGGCGTGCTGGATGTGTGCCTGGCCAATGCATCGTTCCAGATTCGTTTCGACCCCGACCGCATCGCGCCGCATGTGCTGCTCGACGCCGTGCAAAGCGCCGAAGCCCAGGCCGTGGCCGAGCGCACCTTGCACACGCGCATCATCGAAATCCCGGTGCTCTACAACGACCCCTGGACCCACGAAACCCTGATGCGCTTTCGCGACCGCCACCAAGACCCCAGCGGCACCGACCTGGAATACGCCGCACGCATCAACGGCCTGGCCGATGTGGACGCGTTTATCGCCGCCCACAGTGGCGCGCCGTGGTTTGTGTCGATGGTCGGGTTTGTTGCGGGCTTGCCGTTCATGTTCCAGATGGTCGAGCGCGAGCGGCAATTGCAGGTGCCCAAGTACCTGCGCCCGCGCACCGACACGCCCAAACTGACCCTCGGCCATGGCGGCTGTTTCGGTTGCATTTACTCAGTGCGCGGCGCGGGTGGTTACCAGATGTTTGGCGTAACCCCGGCGCCAATCTACGACCCGGCGCAGCAGTTGGCGTACCTCAAGGAACACATGGTGTTTTTCCGCCCGGGTGACATCGTGCAGTTCAAACCGATGGACCGCGACGCCTACGATTTGGCGGTGGCCGAAGTGGAGGCAGGGCGTTTTGATTTGCGTATCCGCCCGGTGGAATTTTCCCTGGATGCGTTTCTCGCCGACCCCATCGGCTACCCGAAAACCCTGCAGGAGGCGCTGGCATGATCAAGGTCCTCAAACCCGGCCTCGCCACTTCTGTGCAAGACCTGGGTCGTGAAGGTTATTACCACTTGGGCATTCCGCCTTCGGGCGCCCTGGACCAGTACGCATTGAGTGCGGCCAACCACTTGGTCGGCAACCCAGCCGGTGCGGCGGGCCTGGAGTGCACACTGATCGGCCCTGAACTGGAGTTTCGCCAGGACGCATTGGTGGCGCTCAGTGGTGCGCTGATGTCGCCGCGCCTGGATGGTGAAGTGGTGCATCAGGACACCGCCTTTCAGGTCCGCGCCGGGCAAGTGCTGCGCTTTGAGTTTCCCAAGGCTGGCGCGCGCACGTATCTGGCGGTGGCCGGTGGCATCGACGTGCCGCGGGTGCTCGGCAGCCGCTCGACGTACACCCTTGGTGCGCTCGGTGGGTTTGAAGGGCGACGCTTGCAGGAAGGCGATGAACTGCCGATCGGCGAGGCCAGCGGAACAGGCCGCGCGGGCAATAGCTTACCGATGGCCTTGCGCCGTTCGGTCGGTGGCGACGTGACCCTGCGCGTGGTGCCAGGGCTGTATTACGAGCGCCTGACGGATGCGGCAAAAAGCAGTTTTTTTGCTGAGCCGTGGACGGTGGGCTCCGAGGCGGATCGCATCGGCTATCGCTTCAAGGGCGGCAGCGCCTTGAGTTTTCAACCACGCGAACAACCGTTTGGTGCTGGCTCGGACCCCTCGAATATCGTCGACAGTTGCTACCCGATCGGTTCGATCCAGGTGCCGGCGGGGTTGGAGCCGATTGTGCTGCACCGCGATGCGGTGTCGGGTGGCGGCTACGCGATGATCGGCACAGTGATCAGTGCCGACCTGGACTTGATCGGGCAGATGCAGCCCAACCAGCGGGCGGGGTTTGTGGCGGTGACACTGGAGGAAGCACTGGAGGCGCGGCGAATCTACAAAAAGCGCTTGAAGGCCATGGCTGGATTGTTCAATCACTGACACACCCTAAAACCCATGTGGGAACAGGTTTGTGTGGGAGCTGGCTTGCCTGCGATGGCATCACCTCGGTTCAACTGACAGACCGAGGCGCTTGCAT
>NZ_VBVZ01000843.1 GCF_005863185.1 Pseudomonas edaphica | reverse complement strand
TCCATATGCCGATTCAATTTGCCGACGGCTACCCCGAGCTGACGCACCGCTCCTACGGCATTCTCAAGGGTGTGGCAGACGGCAGCGCCTTCCGGGCCGGCAGCTGGGGCGCGGACATCAGCGAGGCACTGAGCCGTGAGCCGGCAGACATCCTCATAGAAGGCAAACGCGGCCTGGATGCGTTTGCCACCACCGGCCTGGACCTGGTGCTGCGCAACAACGGCATCCAGAACCTGGTCGTCGCAGGCTTTTTGACCAATTGCTGCGTTGAAGGCACGGTTCGTTCGGGCTATGAGAAAGGCTACGACGTGGTGACGTTGACCGACTGCACCGCGACCTTCAGTGATGAGCAACAACACGCCGCCGAGAACTTCACCTTGCCCATGTTCTCGCAAACGCTGAAACACACCCAGTTTCTACAAGCGTTGAACGCCCAATAAAAACGGCGGCGACTCATCACTGAGTCGCCGCCTGCTTGCGGGCCTGCCTCACTCGTCGGGCACGTACTGCATCTCTCCGTTGCCAAACGACCAATCCTCGCGTTTCACATCCACCAGGTTGATCCACACATCCTCTTTGCGCAGCCCGGTTTTGGCGTGGATGCCCTCAGCGATACATTTATAAAAAGCCTTTTTTACCGCGATGCTACGCCCGGCGCTCCAGGTCACCTGGATAAACACGATATTCGGCGTGTAGGTAACCCCAAGATAACCCGCCGCCGGATACACCAACTCATCCTTGGCGTGACGATTGATGATCTGGAATTTGTCGTGTTCAGGCACATTGGCCACGCTGGTCATGGCGGCGTAGACCACATCGCCAATCGCAGCGGCGGTTTCAGTGGAGGTGTCGGCGGCCAGGTCGATTCGAAGTAAAGGCATGGGAAATTCCTCGGCAGGTCAGTGGCCGGTGCTCGAAAGTGGCCATTGGCACTACGCTAGCCCGAACAACAAAATTCATCAAGCGCATATTAATTTATTTAATATTGCGTAAGTTGCATGTTATTCATTCTCCCGGCAAACGCATAATCAGCGCTGATCGACGAGTCGATCAGCGCTTCGCGCCCCTAAAGCATCGGCGAATGGCTGACCACCCGCAGCGCCAACCCCTCATACGCGTCCAACGTGATGGTGAACTCACCTTCAGCGGTGAGATCGCCCTCGACCCGCTCATTGATGATGTCCACCACCGGCCCCGGCGCAATGTCGGGCAGGTGCAGGGTTTCGGTCAGCGCCGTAGAGCCGAAATTGAGCGCGGTGATTTGCGTGCCCTTCCCCGCTGGCAACTCGTGAACCATGATCAGCAGCCCCGGGTGCTCCACATCCGGCACCAGGATCTGGCGGCTGGCGGCGATTCCATAGGCGTTGCGCACGGCGAGAATTTTCTGCAACTGGGACGCAAACGAGTCCGGGTCCTGCAACTGGCTGTTGAGGCTGCCGTACAAGGTTTGTGCGCGCGGCATCTGGCCGGCGGACAGCTCAGCATCCGGGTTCAAATCCACCAGGTCATAGGCGCCGCGATGAATCCAGCGCGTGTCGCCATCGCCCATCAAATGGGCAACCGCATCGGCCGCCAACGGTAACGCGCCGACCAGGTCCCAACCCGACAGGGCAAACACCCCAGGCTGCATGGCGTTGTACATCACCAGCAGCACATGGATCCGGCGGATCTGCTCGATATCGGCCGGCGTGATCGCCTCCAGGTCACGGATGCCCAAGGCTGCCGTGATAATGCTGGCGGTGGTGCAGGAAACCCCATTGGTGACGAACTTGAGGTTATACGGCGCATGCTCGCCGGCCAGGCGCTCGTACATCTGCTCGCGGATATGCTCACGCAGGCTGTTGCCGGGGAACGTCTGGCCTTGGTAGAGGTAACTGTCGTGGGCGTGCAGGGTCCAGAAATGCACCAGCTCCAGGGTCAGCTCATCGTGGTTTTGCAACGCATGAATCAAGGAGCCTGGGTCAATGCCCTGGCTGTGCATCTCGCGCAGCATCAGGCGCAAAAATTCGGTGTCGCCCAGCAGCAAGGCATGCTGATACGCCGGGCGCGTGATGAAGTCATAGGACAGGTCGGCGCCGCCGTGGGACATGGCGGCAATATCGTCGACAGTGAGGTTC
>NZ_VBVZ01000842.1 GCF_005863185.1 Pseudomonas edaphica | reverse complement strand
CTCAAGTACGCCTACGACTTTGCAGGTCTCGGCATGCCCGGGCTGACGTCCGCCGTGTCCTATATCAGCGGCAAGACCGACCTGACCAAGGTCGACCCCAACAGCCGCGGCTACAGCGCCTGGTACAGCGCCGACGGCAAAGACGCCAAGCACTGGGAACGCGACATCGACGTGAAGTACGTGGTGCAAGGCGGCAAAGCCAAGGACCTGGCCGTGCGCCTGCAATGGGCAACCAATCGCGGTGGCAATGGCTACTCGGCAGTGGACCGGGATGTGGATGAATACCGCGTGATTGTGGATTACCCGATCAACGTGTTCTAGGCATAAATCTGCCAGACGATGAATAGCTGATGTGGGAGCTGGCTTGTGTGGGAGCTGGCTTGCCTGCGATAGCATCGCTGCGGTGTTGTAGATGTACCGAGGTGTCTGCATCGCAGGCAAGCCAGCTCCCACCAAACCTGCGATTGCCTACTACGCTATTGGCATCCTCGAAGCAGAAGTACGCCCGATGAGCCCAAGTCTCTACCGACCCACCCCTCGCCCGGAACGCTTGCTGATCCTGGGCAGTTGCCTCACGGTCTTTGTGATCGTGGCGATCGTCACCGCGCTGCTGATTCGCGAACATGCCAACACCTTGCAGACCGCCAAGCGCACCGCCAATAACATCACCCAACTGATCGACGCCGATGTGCTGCGTAACGTCGAACTCTATGACATGGCCCTCAAGGGCCTGATCGCCGCCACCGAACGCAGCGACCTGCAGGGTGTGTCCGCCAGTATCCGCCATCTGGTGCTGTTCGATCGCTCTGCCGCTGCACCCTTCAAGGGCGACATTCTGTTGCTGGACCCCAGTGGTGAAGTGATAGCCGACTCCTCGCTGCTCACACCCAAGACCGGCAACTTCGCTGATCGCGATTATTTTCAGGCACACCGCAAAAACCCCGACCTGGGGCTGTATATCAGCCGCCCATTCCTGGCCCGTTGCGTGTGTGATGACCAGTGGCGCATCGCATTCAGCCGCCGCGTGTCATCGCCGGACGGGCGCTTCCTGGGCGTGGCGGTGGCCTCGATGCGCCTGTCGTACTTCCAACAGTTGTTCAGCGGCCTGAACATCGGAAGCAACGGCACCATCAACCTGATCAACCACCAAGGCATCCTGCTGGCGCAACAACCGCTGCTGGAAGTGGACATGATCGACAAGGACTTGAGCCAGCGGCCCAATGTCGCGCGCATGCTGCGTGAACGCGACGGCAGCTTTCGGGGCGTCTCCAGCGTCGACAACCAGCCACGGCTCTATAGTTTTTCGAATGTGGGCAGCTTGCCTTTAATTGTCGCAGTGGCGTTGTCCAGCGATGAAATCTTTGCCCCATGGCGGCGTGCCGCGTGGCTGGTCAGCATGGCAACGGGCGTGTTGTGCATCGGCCTGCTGTGGCTGACCTGGATGCTGAGCAAGGAGCTGCGTCGCCGTCATCGTGCCGAACAAGTGCTGTCAGAACTGGCAGCCACCGACGCCCTCACCGGCCTTGCCAACCGCCGTACCCTGGACCAGCGCCTGCGCCTGGAATGGGACCGCGCACAACGCTCAACCGAGCCGCTGAGCCTGCTGATGATCGACGTGGATCACTTCAAGGCCTTCAACGACCTGCATGGCCATCACGGCGGCGATGAAGCATTGCGCGCGGTTGCCCAAGTGATCGAAGACAACATCCGCCGCCCGGCTGACCTGGCAGCGCGCTACGGTGGCGAAGAGTTTGCAGTGGTGCTGCCACATACCGACGCCAAGGGTGCCTGGTTGATTGCCGAACATATCCGCAGCAGCGTCGAGCATTTGCCACGGGTGGCCGGTGCCGACGGGCCTATTACAGTGAGTATCGGCATGAGCACCTGGCAAAAGCGCAGCCGCATGGCACTTGAGGACTTGCTGCTCAATGCTGATCAAGCGCTGTATGAGGCCAAGCACACCGGGCGCAACCGCATTGTGGAGGCTGCGGCCCGCTAGGTGATCGTTCCCACGCTCCGCGTGGGAATGCCTCTTCTGACGCTCTGCGTCAGGCTTCGGGACGCGGAGCGTCCAGGGCTGCATTCCCACGCGGAGCGTGGGAACGATCGGCATAAAAA
>NZ_VBVZ01000841.1 GCF_005863185.1 Pseudomonas edaphica | reverse complement strand
CGAACTGGCCGAGTTGCGCAAAAAGTGCCAGTTGCTGGAAGCCTGGGCCTTGACCATGGGCGCTGAGGCGCATTTCTTTCTGATCGAGCCGACGCGCTTTGTTTCAGGCGAGCGCGATACGCAACTGGGCCAGCACCTTGCGGTCGATGCCTTCGTCCAGGTCGGGGCGGATTTCATGGGTGCGGGTCATTTCTGGGTCGTTGGCTCGCAGAGCCCGACGTGGGCGGCCGTGTAGGAGTTTACAGCCAGAAGCGTAGGAGGTTTAGATGATATGTGGCTTTTTGGCGTCAGAATTTTGTGCGGCCCACAGCAACGCCCTCGGAATCCGCCGCAGGCGGACCCCATGGGCGACAGTAAGGTGTCAGGCAGCTTCTTTGGTAGTGGCGGTAGTCAGGATAGTCAGCAGGGTTTGCGCTTGCTCGGCAGCGTCGCGGCCGAGGCTGGTCAGGTAGCCCCCATCCGGCTGGTCGATCAGGCCTTTGGCATGAAGGCGTTTGGCAGCGGCGATGGCAGTAGGCGCGGCGGTCTGGTGGACTTTCAGACCTTCCTTGGTGCTGTCCAAGGGGAAGAGTACAAGGATTTCCAGTTCGGCAACCAACTCAGGGGTATACGACATAAGGACTCCAGACTTTCTAAAATTTATTAGAGGCTAGCAGGCCATAAGGTGAACGCACTTTGCCGAACTGTCCAGCGTGTTGCTGCGTGCCCGGATTATTCCTTTTCCGGCGGCAACTCAGGCAGCGCCCGCAGGGCTGTTTCGTACCATTCGGTATTGAATGCGCGATCCTCGTCCAGCATCGCGTCGATCTCGAAAGCCAGCACGTGAGCCATGAGATTCAGGATCTCTTCACGCTCATAACCCACCAGGGTCAGTTTGTTGAACGTAGCCTTGGCGGCAGGCGGGTTGTCGCTTTCGATCTGATTTTCGATCGCTTCGATCAGTGTATTTTCGGTGAACTCTTCTTCGTCGCTGTCGATATCGGTCGGCTCGCTCATGGCAGGCTCCTCAAGGAAAGGGCGCCAGTCTACCGCCATTCAGGCAACTGATGCTGCTGGTCAGGCGGCCTGCATGGATCTATAACTCTTGCAGCCAACCCCACACCCGGCCTGGAGGCATTCGCAATGCTCAAGCTTTACGGATTTTCGGTCAGCAACTACTACAACATGGTCAAACTGGCGCTGCTGGAGAAAGGCCTGCCGTTCGAAGAAGTGCCGTTTTACGCAGGCCAAACCCCTGAAGCCCTGGCCGTCAGCCCGCGTGGCAAGGTGCCGGTGCTGGGCGTCAAGCAAGGCTTTATCAACGAAACCAGCGTGATCCTCGAGTACATCGAGCAAACCCAGGAAGGCCCGTCATTGCTACCCGCCGACCCGTATCAGCGCGCCCAGGTGCTGGCGTTGTGCCGGGAGATCGAGCTGTATATCGAGTTGCCCGCCCGCGCGTGTTTTGCCGAGGCGTTCTTTGGTATGCCGGTGCCGGATGCGATCAAGGACAAAGCCAAGGCTGAGTTGTTGCTGGGGGTTGGTTCTTTGGGCCGGCACGGCAAGTTCGCGCCGTATGTGGCGGGTGAGAGCTTCACGATTGCCGATCTGTATTTCATGTACAGCGTGAACCTCGCCTGCGCGGTGGGCGAGAAGCTGTTTGGCCTGGATTTGCTGGCGCAGTTGCCGAAGGCCAAGGCCTTGCTGGAGCGCTTGCATGAGATGCGCAACGCCAAGAGGGTGGCGGCGGACAGGGAGGCAGCGATGCCGGCGTTTATGGCGATGATTGCGGCCAAGAAGTAGATATTTGGCGGCAGGGATGACGCTATCGCAGCATAGGTATCTACACAACCGGTTAACACGAAGTCTGTGGCAGGTGGGCTGTTGTGGCGAGCAGCGCCTGGCCGCGCACAACGGCTGCCTTGACCTGCGCCGGCGCAGTGCCGCCCACGTGGTTACGGGCATTCACCGAGCCTTCAAGGGTCAGCACGGCGAACACGTCCTGCTCGATCTGGTCGCTGAACTGGCGCAGTTCTTCCAGGCTCATTTCCGCCAGGTCCTTGCCGGTGTCCACGCCGTACTTCACAGCATGGCCGACGATTTCGTGGCAGTCACGGAATGGCAGGCCACGGCGCACCAG
>NZ_VBVZ01000840.1 GCF_005863185.1 Pseudomonas edaphica | reverse complement strand
ATTTGCTGGTGCGCGCACTGTCCATGGGCAAGTTGCACCACGCGATGATGGGCACGGCGGCGGTGGCGATTGGCACGGCGGCGGCGATTTCCGGCACCCTGGTCAACCTCGCGGCCGGTGGTGTCGAGCGCAACGCGGTGCGGTTCGGGCACCCGTCCGGCACCTTGCGCGTCGGTGCCGAAGCCACCCAGGTGAACGGCGAATGGGTGGTGAAAAAAGCCATCATGAGCCGCAGCGCACGGGTGTTGATGGAAGGCTTCGTGCGCGTGCCCGGCGACGCGTTCTAACCCTTGCGGGAGCTGGCTTGTGTGGGAGCTGGCTTGCCTGCGATGGCATCACCTCTGTGTTTCAGATGAACCGAGGTGATGCCATCGCGGGCAAGCCCGGCTCCCACAGGTGATTCTCTATTTCAAGGCAGACACCCAAGATCTGCTTTCCAATAACCGTAAGCCCGAGGACTAACCCCAACCCACTTTGGAGTACTGCCATGAGCGCCAACGTCGACCAGAATAACCGCCCCGACTACGACCAGGTCCTGCAGGACATTGCCGACTACGTCCTCAATTACCGCATCGATTCCCGCGACGCGTTGGACACTGCACGCAATTGCCTGATGGACACCCTCGGTTGCGGCCTGCTGGCCCTGCGCTTCCCCGAGTGCACCAAGCACCTGGGGCCGCTGGTGGAAGGCACCGTCGTGCCGTTCGGTGCACGTGTGCCGGGCACTTCATTGCGTCTGGACCCGGTCAAAGCCGCCTGGGACATCGGCTGCATCGTGCGCTGGCTCGACTACAACGACACTTGGCTCGCCGCCGAATGGGGCCACCCTTCGGATAACCTCGGCGGCATCCTCGCCGTGGCCGATCACCTGTCGCAAAAACGCGTGGCCAACGGCGATGCGCCACTGACCGTGCGTGCGGTGCTGGAAGCGATGATCATGGCCCACGAAATCCAGGGCGTGATTGCCCTGGAAAATTCCTTCAACCGCGTCGGCCTCGACCATGTGTTACTGGTGAAAGTCGCCTCCACGGCGGTCACCGCCAAGCTGATGGGCGCCAACCGTGAACAGCTGCTGTCGGCGTTGTCCCACGCGTTTGTCGATGGACAGGCGCTGCGCACCTATCGCCATGCGCCGAATGCCGGCTCGCGCAAATCCTGGGCGGCCGGGGATGCATCGAGCCGTGGCGTACGCCTGGCGGATATCGCGCTGCGCGGCGAGATGGGCATCCCCGGTGTGCTGAGCGCGCCGCAATGGGGTTTTTATGACGTGCTGTTCAGCCACACCAATAAAGACCTGGCGCTCAAGCCAGAGGACAAGCGTGCGTTCAGCCTGTCCCAGCCTTATGGCACCTATGTGATGGAAAACGTGCTGTTCAAGATCAGCTTCCCGGCCGAGTTTCACGCGCAAACAGCCTGTGAAGCGGCGGTGACCTTGCACCCGTTGGTCAAGGATCGTCTGCATGAAATCGAACGCATCGTGATCACCACCCACGAGTCGGCGATTCGCATCATTTCCAAGGTCGGGAAACTGGCCAACGCTGCCGACCGCGACCACTGCCTGCAGTACATGACTGCGGTGCCGTTGGCGTTCGGTAATCTGGTGGCCGAGCAGTACGAGGATGAATTCCACGCGGCGCACCCGATCATCGATGAGCTGCGCGAAAAGATGGAGGTCGTAGAGGACTTGCGCTACAGCCGCGAATACCTGGAGGCCGACAAGCGCTCTATCGCCAATGCCGTGCAGGTGTTTTTCAAGGATGGCACCCACACTGAACAAGTCGCGGTGGAATACCCGATTGGGCATCGCCGCCGTCGGGTGGATGGCATTCCATTGCTGGAGGACAAGTTTAAAGCCAACCTGGCCACGCGGTTTACCGCGCAGCGCAGTGGCGAGATTTTTGCGTTGTGCAAGGATCAGGCGCGGCTTGAGGCTACGCCGGTGAATCGGTTTGTGGACCTGTTTGTGATCTGACAAACACCAAAAAGCTAACGGGGGAGCTAGCTTGTGTGGGAGCTGGCTTGCCTGCGATAGCATCACCTCGGTACTTCAGAAACACCGAGTCGCCTGCATCGCAGGCAAGCCAGCTCCCACAAAAGCCAGCTCCCACTTGGTCCATTAC
>NZ_VBVZ01000083.1 GCF_005863185.1 Pseudomonas edaphica | reverse complement strand
GTGACATCGCTTCCCTGGGTATCTACCCAGCGGTCGATCCACTCGACTCGACTTCGCGCCAGCTGGACCCGAACGTGATCGGCCAGGAGCACTACGACACCGCTCGCGGCGTTCAGTACGTGCTGCAGCGTTACAAAGAACTGAAGGACATCATTGCGATCCTGGGTATGGACGAGCTGTCGGAAGCCGACAAGCAGTTGGTAAACCGTGCTCGTAAGATCCAGCGTTTCTTGTCGCAGCCGTTCTTCGTGGCTGAAGTCTTCACCGGTGCTTCGGGTAAATACGTTTCCCTGAAAGACACCATTGCTGGCTTCAAAGGCATCCTCAACGGTGACTACGACCACCTGCCAGAACAAGCGTTCTACATGGTCGGCGGCATCGAAGAAGCGATCGAGAAAGCCAAGAAACTGTAATCTCGGCGCCCGGAAACGGGCGCTCATCAGGTTGAGGCAATCAGATGGCTATGACAGTCCATTGCGATATCGTCAGCGCGGAAGGGGAAATCTTCTCCGGTCTGGTAGAAATGGTGATTGCACACGGCGATCTGGGTGATCTTGGTATCGCCATGGGTCACGCACCGTTGATCACCAGCTTGAAGCCAGGTCCGATCACTCTGACCAAGCAAGGCGGGGAACGTGAGGTGTTTTACATCTCCGGCGGTTTCCTCGAGGTTCAGCCGAACATGGTCAAGGTACTTGCCGACACCGTGCAACGTGCTGGTGACCTGGATGAAGCCTCCGCTCAGGAAGCCGTCAAGGCTGCCGAGAAGGCCCTGAACGAAAAGGGTGCGGACTTCGACTACAGCGCTGCTGCTGTACGTCTGGCCGAGGCTGCAGCCCAGCTGCGCACGCTCCAGCAGATCCGCAAGAAGTAAGCGGCCCAGCCGCAATGCTTCAAGCGCGATTGATTAAAAAGGGTAGCCTCGGCTACCCTTTTTCTTTTTCAGCAAAACACTTCTCAGGTCTGAAGTCGGACCGCCCAGGATTGGTAGCCATTCATGTCTCTTGAAATCGTCATTCTCGCCGCAGGCCAGGGCACCCGCATGCGTTCAGCCCTGCCCAAGGTGCTGCACCCGGTCGCGGGCAATTCCATGCTTGGTCATGTTATCAACAGCGCCCGGCAGCTGGACCCCCAGCGTATTCACGTGGTGATTGGCCATGGTGCCGACGTGGTGCGTGAACGCCTGGCGGCGGATGATTTGAATTTCGTGTTGCAGGACAAACAACTGGGCACCGGCCACGCGACTGCGCAGGCCGTACCGTTCATCAGCGCCGACACCGTACTGATCCTCTACGGCGACGTACCGCTGATCGAAGTCGAAACCCTGCAACGCCTGCTCAAGCAAGTAGTACCTGGCCAGATGGGCCTGCTCACCGTTGAGCTGGATGACCCAACCGGCTACGGCCGTATCGTGCGCGATGCCAGCGGCAAGGTCGCTGCCATCGTCGAACACAAAGACGCCAGCGAAGCCCAGCGTGCGATTACCGAAGGCAACACCGGCATTCTCGCCGTGCCGGCCAACATGCTGGCGGACTGGATGAGCCGCTTGTCCAACAACAACGTCCAGGGCGAGTACTACCTCACTGACGTCATCGAAATGGCCGTCAGTGACGGCCTGCTGGTCGCCACCGAGCAGCCCCATGACCCGATGGAAGTGCAGGGCGCCAACGACCGCAAGCAGCTTGCCGAGCTTGAGCGCCACTACCAATTGCGTGAAGGTCGCCGCCTTATGGCCCAGGGCGTAACCCTGCGTGATCCGGCGCGCTTCGATGTGCGGGGTGAGGTCACGGTTGGCCGTGATGTGCTGATCGACATCAACGTGATCCTTGAAGGCCGCGTGATCATTGAAGACGACGTGGTAATTGGCCCGAACTGCGTGATCAAGGACAGCACCTTGCGCAAAGGTGTGGTGGTCAAGGCCAACAGCCATCTTGACGGTGCAGTGATGGGCGAGGGCAGTGATGCCGGTCCGTTTGCGCGCCTTCGTCCGGGCAGTGTGCTGGGTGCCCGTGCGCACGTCGGCAACTTCGTCGAACTCAAGAACGCGAAAATGGGCGACGACGCCAAGGCCGGTCATTTGGCCTACCTCGGCGATGCGGTGATCGGCGCGCGCAGCAACATCGGCGCCGGTGCGATCACCTGCAATTACGATGGCGCCAACAAGTACCAGACCACCATTGGTGAGGATGTATTTATCGGCTCCAACAACTCGCTGATTGCGCCGGTCACCATTGGGGATGGTTCAAACACTGCGGCAGGTTCGACCATCAACCAGGATGTGGATAAGTCCCAACTGGCTGTTGCCCGCGCCCGCCAGCGCAACATCGACGGCTGGAAACGCCCGGTCAAAATCAAAAAGACCTGAGTTATCCACAACCTCACCAGCTAATGCTATCTCCTGTGGGAGCTGGCTTGCCTGCGATAGCGGTCTGGCATTCACGATGAATGTTGCCTGACACTCCGCCATCGCAGGCAAGGCAGCTCCCACATTGGTTGAGTGGTGTTAGCAAAAATCAGCGTAAAAATTACAGCTTGCCGCTTGACGATCTTTCGCCAATAGGTTTTGATTGCCTTCGTTATCTTTCGAAACGAAACTTATCACTACCATGTCGAAACGAAATACACCCCAACGACGCCACAACATTCTGACCCTGCTCAATGAACAGGGCGAAGTCAGCGTGGACGAATTGGCCAAACGTTTCGAAACTTCGGAAGTGACCATCCGCAAGGACCTCGCCGCCCTCGAAAGCAATGGCCTGCTGCTGCGCCGCTACGGTGGCGCGATCACCATGCCCCAGGAACTGGTCGGCGACGCTGCCCAGCCCATCTCGGCCTACAAGCGCGCCATCGCCCGGGCGGCCGTCATGCGCTTGCGTGAACACGCGCGCATCATCATCGACAGCGGCAGCACCACCGCCGCCATGATCCCGGAGCTCGGCCACCAGCCGGGCCTGGTGGTGATGACCAACTCCCTGCACGTGGCCCGCGCGCTGAGCGAGCTGGAACATGAGCCGGTGTTATTGATGACCGGCGGCACCTGGGACCCGCATTCGGATTCATTCCAGGGCCAGGTCGCCGAACAAGTGCTGCGTTCCTATGATTTTGATCAGTTGTTTATCGGCGCCGACGGCATCGATCTGGAACGTGGCACCACCACCTTCAACGAACTGCTGGGCCTGAGCCGTGTAATGGCCGACGTCGCCCGTGAAGTGGTGGTGATGGTCGAATCCGACAAGATCGGCCGCAAGATCCCCAACCTGGAGCTGCCCTGGAGCAGCGTCCATACCCTTATTACCGATGATCGCCTGCCGCTTGAGGCCCGCGACCAGATCCAAGCCCGCGGCATTACGCTGATATGCGCGGCAATCATCTAGGAGATACACCATGTGTGGAATTGTAGGCGCAGTCGCTGAACGCAACGTCACCGCCATCCTGCTTGAAGGCCTCAAACGTCTGGAATACCGCGGCTATGACAGCGCCGGTGTAGCCGTATTTACCAACGCCGGCAAGCTCGAGCGCATGCGCCGCCCAGGCAAAGTCAGCGAGCTGGAACAAGCTTTGCTCGGCGAGCCGCTGGTGGGTCGTCTTGGCATCGCCCACACCCGTTGGGCCACCCACGGTGCACCGTGCGAACGTAACGCTCACCCGCATTTCTCCGGCGACCTGGCCGTGGTGCACAACGGCATCATCGAAAACCACGAAGTGCTGCGCGAACAGCTCAAGGGCCTGGGCTATGAGTTCACCTCGGACACCGACACCGAAGTCATCGCCCATCTGCTCAACCACAAGCTCAAGGACCTCGGCGACCTGACCGTCGCGCTCAAGGCTACGGTCAAGGAACTGCACGGCGCCTACGGCCTGGCCGTGGTCTGCGCCAGCCAACCCGACCGCGTGGTGGCTGCGCGCAGTGGCAGCCCGTTGGTGATTGGCCTGGGCCTGGGCGAAAACTTCCTTGCCTCCGACCAACTGGCCCTGCGCCAAGTGACTGACCGCTTCATGTACCTGGAAGAAGGTGATATCGCCGATATTCGCCGTGAAAGTGTGCAGATCTGGGACGTCAACGGCGTGCCGGTCGAGCGCGAAGCCGTGCAATACCGCGACGGTGCCGAGGCCGCTGATAAAGGCGAATTCCGCCACTTCATGCTCAAGGAAATCCACGAGCAACCGTCTGTGGTGCAACGCACCCTGGAAGGCCGCCTGAGCCAGAACCAAGTGCTGGTCAACGCCTTCGGCCCACAAGCCGCCGAGCTGTTCGCCAAAGTGCGCAATGTGCAGATCGTCGCCTGCGGCACCAGCTACCACGCCGGTATGGTTGCCCGTTACTGGCTCGAAGAACTGGCCGGCATCCCGTGCCAGGTCGAAGTCGCCAGCGAGTTCCGCTACCGCAAGGTGGTGGTGCAGCCCGACACCCTGTTCGTGACCATCTCCCAGTCCGGCGAAACGGCTGACACCCTGGCCGCGCTGCGTAATGCCAAAGAACTCGGCTTCCTTGGCAGCCTGGCAATCTGCAACGTCAGCATCAGCTCGCTGGTGCGCGAGTCCGACCTGACCCTGTTGACCCAGGCTGGTCGCGAAATCGGCGTGGCGTCCACCAAAGCCTTTACCACCCAACTCGTTGGCCTGTTGCTGCTGACCCTGTCCCTGGGCCAGGTGCGCGGCACCCTCGCCGAAGGCGTCGAAGCCACATTGGTTGAAGAACTGCGCCGCCTGCCGGCCCGTCTGGGCGAAGCCCTGGCCATGGACAGCACCGTGGAAAAAGTCGCCGAACTGTTCGCCGACAAAAACCACACCCTGTTCCTCGGCCGTGGCGCGCAATACCCGGTAGCGATGGAAGGCTCACTCAAGCTCAAGGAAATCTCGTACATCCACGCCGAAGCCTACCCGGCCGGCGAGCTCAAACACGGCCCCTTGGCCCTGGTGGATGACGACATGCCGGTGGTCACCGTGGCGCCGAACAACGAACTGCTGGAGAAGCTCAAGTCCAACCTGCAGGAAGTACGCGCGCGTGGCGGTCAGTTGATCGTGTTTGCCGACGAAAAGGCTGGCATGACCAATGGCGAAGGCACCCACGTGATCAACATGCCGCACATCCACGACACCCTGTCGCCGATCCTCTACACCATCCCGTTGCAGCTGCTGTCGTATTACGTTGCTGTGCTCAAGGGCACTGACGTTGACCAGCCGCGTAACCTGGCGAAGTCGGTGACGGTGGAGTAAGCGCTGCTGGCGTATCGGAAGGGGCTATTTCAATAGCCCCTTTTTACATGCTGGAGCCGCCAACTCAAGGACGCCCGTTTATGCAAAGCCTCTCTACAATCGTACACGCACGCTTGCACAATCGCCGATTTGCGGTGGCGAACAACGCCCAAGGACTGTCCGGTGTCGGCACGGTATTTCATTACCTGGTCGAAGATGGCGTTATTTCGAGTACTTACCAAGGCGGTCGGATTCGTTTGGGAGCGCAGGTCGGACAGGTGACAGGTCACAACACCTTTGAGCTGCTTTTTCACTGTGTGACAGTGGACGAGCAACTACTTGCCGGGTGGTCGAGAGGTACAGTGGGTGTCGACGCGTCAGGGCGCACAACCTTGAGCTTTGTTTGGGGCTGGTTGTCGGGCGCGACAGGTGGCGGCGAGTCGAATTACACCGAGTTGACTGCATGAGGTAGCCCGCCGAGAACCCCCATGCTCCCTGCCTCATTGATGTGCATTAGCGGCCACCTTATCCCTAGAATGCAGCCTTATGGATAGCCAGACAGGGGTGTCATCACTATGAACAGAGGTTTCTACCGTGCGGACAAACGCTTGCCGCTCAGCCTTTCGTACTCGCTGAGACCTGGTCTGGTAAAAGTCTGTGGCACTGTGATGCTCAAAGAGTCGCGCTTATCCCCAGTGGATGGCTTGCCCTGTGCCGGGTATTCACTGCAGATCCAGGAGAGCTACCGCGACAGCGGCGAAAGGGATGCATGGCGGACAGTATTTACTGACGCACAATGCAATGACTTTGCGCTCAAGGATGCCCACGGCACTGTGGATATCATCGCCGAAGGCATTGAGTTGTTTTCAGGCCAAGTGCCACAGCTAGGGGACTATCGTTACACCGCAGGACCGGGCCGCCAACAAGGAGAAATCTTGCTCAGCGAAAGCCTGGAGGTCATGGTTATCGGTACTGCAATACAGCGTAACGGTAAAACGGTGATCGTCCGGGGTGAGGAGGCCGATACGGTATTTGGTGTGGAGCGGCTGCGCACTGTGAACAACTATCGTCTCGCTGTGCCAGCGTGGCGCGCCTTGGGGTTATGCAGTGCCTTGGTGGTGTTGTTCAGTATGGCGCTACTGCTTATAGATCCGGCGCAATGGATGCAGTGGCAGTTGCCCAGCCGCGATACGTTCCAGCAAATGGCTGTATTGGGGCCATTCCATGAATGGGTGGCTTTGTTGTATCAGCGCCAAGGTTTATCGCTGCCGTTGTTGGCTGCCTTCGGTTGGATGGGCATAGTATTCGTGCTGATGTGCGTTGCACGGGTGTTTCTTTATCGAGATATCCACAAGCGGGTTCAGCCCATACTTATCGCCTGGGGAGTGGTTGGCGTGATCGGTGGCGGCCTGGTGACGTGGGCATTGGTGGCGCTCGAGTTCGATCCATTCAAGATTTTTTTGATCTGGCTGAGCGTGATCATCGTCGCACTGGCCTTTTCTATTACCCAACAGCGGGCTTTGCAGGCGTTGGTGGCGAGCGTTTTCAAAACCGAGTTGACCTAAGGTACAAACTCTACTCGTAACCCGCGGCTAGCACTGCGCCCCTGATCATCGCTGACCCGCAGCCGGTATTCGCCCGACTTGCCCGGCCGCCAGTTCAAGGTGGTTTGCGGCGGGCCTTGGCCGATCAGGGTCTGGTCGGCAAACCAGTACAGCGTGGTCGCATCACTGGCCGCGTTGGCATTGAGCGGAATGCTTTCCTGCGGCTGGGACAGGCGCAACTGGTAGCTCACCTGGGTCAGCGGCGAGCGAATTTGCGGCGCTTCGCTTTGGTCGCTGATGCGGTTGGGTTGGCAATTTTTCATCACGTTCGGCGGCGTGCGCCGGGGCAGGCCGGCGGCGCGGTACAGGCGCTGCACGTCGCTGGGCCAGAATTCGAAGACTTCTTCGCGGGTGTATTGCGGGTCGAACGGCGGGCACGCGGCCTTGCCGGTGCGGGTATCGATCAGTACCGGGCGGTGCAGGTTGGACACGCGAATTGGCGACACGCCGGGGATGTACCAGGTCTTGCGGGTTTGCGGGCACCAGCGGTTGGGCAACTCGCCGGAGGCCGCACACACGTCGATGCGCACCAGCCCGGCGGGCGGCTTGTCGGGCTTGATAACCACGTTGGGCAAGGCCAGCGGCAGGGCGTCGGCGATACGGAAGAACAGCGGCGCGGCGGTTTTGGCGCCGATAAACGTCGGGTTCGGCCGCCCATCAAAATTACCCACCCACACCACCAGCACATACGGCCCCACCAGGCCCGCGCTCCAGGCATCGTGAAAGCCCCATGAGGTGCCGGTTTTCCACGCGGTGCGCCAGTGGCGGCCGGGCAGGCCATCCGGGCGTGGGTTGCGGCGCAGCATGTCGCGCACCATAAAGGCTGCTTGGGGCGTGAGCAGTTGCGCGCCGGTGGTTTGCGGTTGTTCCTGCAAATAGCGCAAAGGCCGCAGATGCCCGTCACCTGCCAGCATCACATACAGGCGCGCCAGTTCCTCCGGCGTCATCTCGCCGCCGCCCAAGGCCAGGGCCAAACCGTAGTGGCTTTCCCCACGCAAGCCTTTGATACCGGCGCGTTGCAGCAAGCCATACAGCGAGGGCGACTGCACCTGGCTGGCGAGCCACACCGCCGGAATATTGCGACTACGGATCAACGCATCCCGCGCCGTCAGTGGCCCGACAAAACTGCCGTCGAAATTTTCCGGCTGGAAGTAGCCGAAGTTACTGGGTAAATCCTTGAGGATGCTCATGGGGTGGATAACCCCCTGATCCAGCGCCAACCCATACAGAAACGGCTTGAGCGTCGACCCCGGCGAGCGCCGCGACAACACGCCGTTGACCTGCCCGTGGATGCCTGTGGATAAGTAATCCGCCGAACCTACCAGCGCCTTGACGCTCTGGTCGCGGCTGTCCACAAGGATGGCCGTGGCGTTTTCCACACCGGTACTGCGCCGCTCGGCAATAAAGCCTGTGATCAAGCGTTCGAGCAGTTGCTGCAAAGGCAGGTTGAGGGTTGAGTTGAGTTCGTTGCCGGGTTGCGACGCCAGCAGCTGTTCGCTCAAGTGCGGTGCCAGAAACGGTATCTGCTGGCGGTTGCGCGCCTCCAGAGGCAAGTCGAGCAAACTGTCGTTACGCGGGTCCTGTGGATAAGTTTCGCGCCAGTCGGCCATCAAGCGCAGCCGCGCATTTTGCAGCGACGGCCCGAAGCGCGCGCGTCGCCCCGGTTGCTGTGGGATCACCGCCAGCGCCAAGGCTTCGGACAACGACAACTGCGCCGCCGACTTGCCAAAGTAAATCCGGCTGGCCGCTTCGGCGCCCTCGATATTGCCACCCATGGGCGCCAGGTTCAGGTAAGCCTCAAGGATATCGTGCTTGCTGTAGCGCGCTTCCAGCCACAGCGCCAGGGCCATCTGCTGCAATTTGCCCGGCACTTGGCGGGTGTTGAGGTCCCACAGCCGCCGCGCCAGCTGCATGCTCAAGGTCGAGCCGCCCTGACGCTGGCCGCCGCTGTAGGTGGCCATGGCCGCGCGCAGCAACGCCGGGGGGTTGATGCCCGGGTGCCAATAGAAATTGCGGTCTTCCTTTAGCAGCAAGGCCTCGACCAGTGACGGCGACATGCGCTCCAGCGGCAGCCACAGGCGATATTGCCCGTCCTGCGCCAAGGTCATGCGCAGCAACGCGCCGTCATCGGCCAACACCACGCGGGACGAGGTGACGGCCTGTTCCAGCGGGGCATGGGGCCACCATCGCAGCCCCGCCAGCGTGCCTGTAAAGAGTACCGCCGCTGCAAGCAGCGGCGTCAGGCGTTTAAGGCTTGGTAATTTCAAGCTGGCCTACTTTGCCGCGCCCTTGCAGGGTGGTTTCGTACATGCCTTCGGCGTAGGCCGGTGGCGTATTGAACGTCCCTGCGTTGGTGGCGCGCACGCGGTACACGAAAGTGCCTACATCACGCAGCGCGGTGCCGTACAACACCACCCGATCATCGCGCACGTCCACGTAGTCCGGCTGCCAGTTGCTCAGCTCGGTTTCGCCGATCGGCGCCTGCCAGGTATCGGCTTCGTCACCGTCTGCGGTTTCCACGTACTCGGAATCGTCGCCTTCACTTTCACTTTCTTCGTTGCTGGCGGCCGCTTCCGGCTCCGGCGGCAAGTTATACACAGGCTCGACGCCACCGGGCAGCAGATCGACCACGGCCACTTGCTGCACTTGGTCGCGGTCGGTGGCGCGCAGGCGCAGGCGCACCAGGAACTCGTCGCCCACCGCGACTTTGCTCACTGGCTCGCCTTTGAGGTCGAGGTATTCGTGGATGATCTCCAGGCCATTGTTGATGGGCTTGAGCTTGGCGCCCTTGTCGAAACCGGCTTCGCTGAGCATGTAGAAGGCGGCCGGTCCGTCGGTTTTTTCCATCACCAGCTTCTGCGTTTTACCCGGCACGGCGGCGCGCGGTGGCTGGCCGGCCATCTCCAGCAATTGCTGTTGCTTGTCGCCCAGCCAGGCGGTCGCCTTGAGGGTCATGTCGCTCTGGGCGCGCTGGCCATAATTGTCCAGGGCGCGCAGCAGCAGGGCGGCCGACAGCGAGTTGTAACGCTGTTCGTTCAGGCGCTTGCCGAGTTTATCCAGCAGCGCCGTCGGTACATCGTCAAGCAACTCGGGGAATTGGCGCGCCAGCAGGTGCAAGTGCTCGGCGTCGTGTACCAGCGGGTCGTAATACAGGCCGTCGCTGTCCCACTTATCCACCAGCGAACGCCACGGGATTTTGCGGAACAGGGTATCGGCCTGACGATCCTGCTTGAGCAGCTTGTAACTGGCCGCCAGGTAAGCGGCGCCCAAGTCGTTCTGCCAGGTGTCTTTGAAGTAGCTCTCGTAACGCTCGCGAATGTCGCTCAAGGCGCCGCTCACCAGAATCCCCTGACGGCTCAAGAGGTAACTGGCGTAGGCACGGTTGCGCAATTCCGACAGACCTTCGCTTGGGCCATTGGCCAAGTCGGTCAGGTAGGCGTTGGAGCGCGCCAGCAGGTCTTCCGGCACCGGCAGCCCGCGTTCCTTGGCTTCGATCAGGAAGTCGGTGGCGTACAGGCTGGCATACGGCGCCACGTCCGGGTTGGCGGCCCACAAACCAAAGCCACCGGCCGAGTTCTGGCGCTGGCGCAGCATGCGCACCGCGCCGCTGAAGGCTTGTTCGGCTTCTGGTGCGGTACCGCCCCAGATCAACGCCGGCATGGCCTTGGACACCAATTGCTCGGTGCAGGCGTAGCCATAGTCATCCAGGTAATGCTTGAGGCCGTTGGCCCATACCAGCGGCGAGGCAGCCACACCCAGTTGCACATCGCGCAATTGGCTGAACAGCTCACGCGTCGGTTTCAGCTCTTTGCTGGCGCTGTCGAACCGGCCCAGGCTCAAGGCCACGCGATGCTCGCTCAGTGGGCGGATCGACGTGGTTTCTGCGACCTGGATACGTTTGCCGTTCGGCAGTACCGCGACAAAACGCAGGTCCGCGGAGCCGAGGGTTTCACCGACCTTGATCTTGAACTCGGCAGTGCCTTCCTTGCGCGGTTGCAGCGACAGGGTACTGCCTTTGTCGCCCTGCACGTTTAGCCCGTCGCTGGTCTGCACTTCAAACTTCACGTCCGCTGCCGCGTCGAGGTTACTGAACACCCCGGCGCTCACATTGAACACGTCCCCCGGCGCCACAAAGGCCGGCACGTTCGGCGTGATCACAATCGGCCCGCGCACTTCGGTATTGGCCTCGCTGACGCCCACGCTGTCACTGTCCACTGCCACCGCAAACAGGTGCAGCTTGCCGTTGAAGCTGTCCGGCACCTGGTAATGCAGCACGGTTTCACCGGCCGGCAGGTCAACCAACCCGGACCACCAGGCCACGGGCGGCTGGTGTTTACGCTTGAACGGGTTGAGGTGGTTGGCCAGCGCGCCTTCGGTGTCACCACCGGGCGCTGCGCCACTGAGCAGGCGGCTGAATTCCGGCAGGATCAGGTCAAGGATCTGACTGGTGCCAACCTCCAATGCGCGTTTCTGGAAGAAGAAGCCCAACGGGTCGGGCGTCTGGTAACGCGCCACTTGCAGGATGCCTTCGTCCACCGCGTAAACCACCGCGCGGCCTGGGCGGTCGGCAGTTACCTTGATATCCAGGGTCTGCCCCGGCTCGATCTTCTCCGGGCCTTCAACCTTGAGCGCCATGCGCCGTGCATCCAGGTTGATGCTGAACGGCACCACGCCGTAGGACAGCGGGCTCATATAGACCTCAGGCGAACCCATGTCGCGCACAAACTGCACGTTGACGTAGGCATTGCCTTCAAGCCCGGCAGGCACGCGGATATGTTGCACGCTGTTGGTGCTGTCGGCCTTGAACCACTGTTGGGTGTAAACCTTGTCACGCTCGATGGTGATCAAGCCGGCACCGGTGTAAGGCGCGCGGATGCTGATCGCTATCTCATCACCGGTGGCATAGCTGCGTTTATCCAGGCGCAGTTGCAGCTCGGCGTTGCGCTCCAGCGAGCGCGAGGTGTTGCCGCGCCCGGCCACGCTGTAGTCGATCTGGTTGAGCAGGCGGCCGTTGGCGTCTTTGACCTGCAGGGTGAAATCACCCGGCGTGCCGGTGTTCAGGGTCTGCTTGGCGCCGTCCTTGGTCATCGTCAGCGGTGAGGCTGGCTGGCTGATGTTCTTGATGCGCGACTCGTATTTGTAGGTGCCGTTGGACTGTTTCACCAGTACCGACACGTAACGGTGTTCGACCACTTCACTGGTCAGGCCATCCACGGCCATCGGCGTGAGGTCCGGCGCGACGGCCAGCCATTGCACCTGACGCGGGGCGTCCTTGGCGACGTACGACAGCGAATCCTGACTTTTCACACCGACCAGATAAGGCGCGGACGACACCAGCAGCGCACTTTGCGCCGCCACGTTGCGGCCACCTTCGGCCTCGAACACCTGGGTCATCACCTGCAGGCGATAGGTGCTGCTGGCAAAGCGTTGCAGGTTGAGGTCGAGTACAGCCTGGCCGTTGTCGTCGACGGTGGTTTCAGCCAGGTCTTCGGTGCTGGCTTCTTCCAGGGCGTCGTTGAGGCGGAAGCGGTAATCGGGGTAACGGTCAAAGGCCGCGAGCGTCGGGCTCAGGGACATCTTCGCCGTGACGCGTCGGCCGGCTGCCGGCGCGCCGAACAAGTGCATCGCGGTGACTTTGGCCACCACCTGGTCCGGTGGAATCCAGCCCAACACCGGCGTGTCGTGCAGGCTCAGGCTGACCTTCATGCGGTCCGGCTCGAAGTCGCGGACCTTGAAGCTGACACTGCCGAGGTCGGTGCGGGTGTTTTTCTGGCCGATCAGCTGCAACGTCGCGGTGTACTCACCGGCGGGAGCGACTTCACTGCTGGGGAAATCAAAGGTTTCAAAGCCGCTGGTGGACAGTTTGAGCGGCTGGCGAATCACTTCCAGGCCGCGCGGGTCGGTGATTTGCAGTTCAACCGGCAGGCCTTGCAAGGCACCTTTCCAGTCGCCGCTGCGCACGATCATGCCCAGGTGCGCGGTCTCGCCCGGGCGGTACAGGCCACGGTCGGTGAACATATACGCGCTGAGGCGATTAATCGCGCCGTCTTCTTCCAAACCGCCTACATCGAAGCGTGAAAAGTCCAACTGCTGGGACTGACGGGCAATCGGCAGGAACGACTGGTCATTGCCGCGCGTGACTACATACATCAGCGGCGTTTTCTCACGGCGCAGTTCATCCAGCTTGGCGAAATGCGCGTGGCCTTCGGCATCAGTGCGGCCGCTGGCGACCGGCAGACCGTTGCGACCCATGATATCGACTTGTGCATCGGCGACCGGCGAGCCGTTGCCGATGGACTGCACAAACACATCGTGGCTGCCGTCGCTGGAGCGCTTGGCGATGATGCCAAGGTCGGTAACCACGATAAAACGCAGGTCGCTGGTGCTGTTGCGTTCGTACTCGAACGTGCGCTCGGCCGGGTCATCCTGCGGGCTCAGCTTGAGCACGAAAATACCGCGACGGCCGCCATTGGCAGTGAGGTAGTGGCTGAGGTCGACGTTGTCGTAGACGGTTTTCGCCGGGTCATTGGACGACAACGCAATATCCAGCGACTGACGCTCAACCATGCGGTCGAAGTATTCATTGCCGAAATTCGGCCGGGCGAAGCTGCCGCTGCTTTGGTCGACCAAATGCTGCAACTGGTTGGGCAGCAGGCGGGCGATTTCCACATGGGCACCGGGCACGCCACGGGCCATGAAACCCAGGCGTTTTTCGCCGTTGAGGCTCAGCAGCGCGCCGTCCGACAGGAACTGCAAGGTGCGTGGGTACGCCGGCATGCTGATCAGCGAAGCGGTAGGGTTTTTCGCCAGATAACCGCCAATGGCTTCCAGGTTGGCGGGCACGCGTACATACAGCGCGCGGCCGGCCGGAGCCTTGAACTTGAACGCATGCAGGGTGTTCAGCGGCTCGACGCTGGGCACGTGGGTCAGGCTGACCTTGGTGCTGCGCGCCAGCATCGCGTCGTCGATGTCGTTGCTGGTGTAAGGGCGCGTGTCGTCTTCAGCCTTGGCCGGCAGCAGCCAGGCCTGGACCTTACCGGCGATGGTGTCATCGGCCACGGCGCTGGAGCTGCTGAACATCAACACCGGTTCCGGTTCGCCGCGCTCGTTGTCGACAAAGCTGACTTCGGCACCGGTAAACGTCAGGCGATATCGGCCGGGCACGGTGACTTCCGCCACCAGTGGCGCGTTGCTGGCATTGCCGCCGTCACGGGCTTTGATGCCTTCATCGAGCTTGGCGCTGACCGGCGTGCTTTCCAGTGGCGTGGCCAGGGCGGCGGAGCGCACGTAAGCATTGAGCTTGAGGTCGTCGAAGGTGATTTCCGGGCGGTTGGGCAGCTGGGCGTCGCGGTAGGCCAGGCCTTTGCCGAGGGTTACCGAGACGCGCTTGCGCAGGTTGTCTTCATCCACCGGGTGGGAAAAGTGGAAGGTCGCCACCAGCTGTTTCAGTGTGGGGTTGGACGGGTCTTGGTACAGCTCGTTTTGCGCCAGGGTGGCGCGGAATGGTTGGGTGGAGAACTGGCTGCTGTATTGGCTGAGCAGCACGCCGTCAGCCAGCAGCTGTTTCTTGGCCAGGTCGAGCGTGTAATGAGCATCCACAGGCCAGTCTTTTTCCGGCACGAACAATAACGTGCGGTCGTCAGACCAACGCCAGGCACCGGCTACAGCGGGTTTAAGGGTAATGCCTTCAGTGACCGGCTTGCCAATGGCTGCCAACGGAGCCACGGACTCGGCAAAGCGCACCTGCAAGTTATCCACAACCGGAGGCTGCTGGGTGTAATCGGTCAGGTTCGGCTTATGCAGCGAATAACCCACGGTGTGGGGCTGCGGCAAATTCGAATACCAGTGCCAGCCGTAGAAACCAGCAGCGGCCAGCAGCACCAGGCCCAAGACCCCGGCACCCGCCTGGCGCGGATAGGTGCGGGCTTTACTGCCCAGGTTCCCCACGCCACGGCCCGTGGCTCGCAGCCAGGCTGGCGGCTGCCATTGGCCAAAGATGGCACTCACCACAGTCAATAAAGCGCCGATAATCCGGCGGCTGATCGCTTTCAACGAGTCGAACATGGTGAGCATCCCTGGCAAAGTGCGGCCTATCTTACACGCGTCTTTGATACAAAAGATGACGTGCAGTGGTCTACGTGCTCAGGCGTGTTGCACAAAGGTGAGGCGTACCGCAAAACCGATCGAAAGGTTGGCCGTGAAGCAAGGTTTCGGGCTTAGCTTAGTCTTCCAATACACCACAAAGCACCTGTGGGAGCTGGCTTGCCTGCGATGGCGGTGGCACACCAAAAAGTGACGCTGGCTGACACTCCGCTATCG
>NZ_VBVZ01000839.1 GCF_005863185.1 Pseudomonas edaphica | reverse complement strand
TCGGCCAGGGTGATGGTGACCTTGGACCAGTCCAGGCCTTGTTTGGCCAGGTTCTGAAAAAACGCCACGGGGCTGCGGCCACCGGACACGACCAGGGTCGCTTCGCCACGGGCACTGATGGCCGCGCGCAGTTGCTCGGCCACGTCAGTGGCCAGGCCATCGGCCAGCAACACCGGCGTGCGGTACTCATGGGCTGTCACGCCCTGAGGCAGTTTCAATTCAGATATCGCCATACCACGACCTCCCATCCCGCGTGATCAGTGCAATTGAGCTCATCGGCCCCCAGGACCCCGCCGCATACGGCTTGGGCGCATCACCGGATTTTTTCCACCCGGCGATCAACTGGTCACACCACTTCCACGCGGCTTCGATTTCATCTTTGCGAACAAACAGGTTCTGATTGCCGCGCATTACTTCCAGCAACAGCCGCTCGTAGGCATCGGGAATCCGTGCACTGCGATAGGTGTCGGAAAAATTCAGTTGCAGCGGGCCGCTGCGCAGTTGCATGCCCTTGTCCAGGCCTTGCTCTTTGGTCATCACGCGCAAGGAAATACCTTCGTCCGGCTGCAGGCGGATGATCAGTTTGTTGCTGATCTGCAGGCGCTGCTCGGGGGCGAAGATATAGTGGGACGGTTCCTTGAAGTGAATGACGATCTGCGACAGCTTTTGCGGCATGCGTTTGCCAGTACGCAGGTAGAACGGCACGCCAGCCCAACGCCAGTTGCGGATATCGGCACGCAGGGCGACGAACGTCTCGGTGTCGCTCTGGGTGTTGGAGTTCTCTTCTTCCAGGTAGCCTGGCACCGGCTTGCCGGCGCTGTAGCCGGCGATGTACTGGCCGCGCACCACTTGGGTGGTCAGGCCTTCCGGGCTGATCGGCGCCAGGGCCTTGAGCACCTTGACCTTCTCGTCACGGATGCTGTCGGCGGACAGGTCGGCCGGTGGGTCCATGGCGATCAGGCACAGCAGCTGCAGCAAGTGATTCTGGATCATGTCACGCAGTTGGCCGGCCTTGTCGAAGTAACCCCAACGGCCTTCGATACCGACCTGCTCGGCCACGGTGATTTCCACGTGGGAAATGTAGTGCTGGTTCCACTGGGTTTCGAACAGGCTGTTGGCGAAACGCAGCGCAATCAGGTTCTGTACGGTTTCTTTGCCCAGGTAGTGGTCGATGCGGTAGGTGCGGTTTTCCGGGAAAAACTGCGCCACGGCGTCG
This sequence comes from Pseudomonas edaphica, assembly GCF_005863185.1. Taxonomy (GTDB): domain Bacteria; phylum Pseudomonadota; class Gammaproteobacteria; order Pseudomonadales; family Pseudomonadaceae; genus Aquipseudomonas; species Aquipseudomonas edaphica. Next base: position 908 of record NZ_VBVZ01000839.1, on the reverse strand, counting down.
TTGACCTTGCGCGAGGATTCCAGGTCCGAACCGATGGGTTTTTCCAGCACCACGCGGGTGTTGTCCGCCAGGCCGACCTTGGCGAGGTTCTCGCAGATCGCGCCATACACCGCCGCCGGGGTGGCGAAATAGGCGATCAGGCGTTGGTCGCTGCCGACTTTTTCGGCCAGAGCGACGTAGTCATCGGCTTTCATGAAGTCGACGTGCACGTAGGCCAGACGCGCCAGGAAGCGCGCGGCCACAGCTTCGTCGAGTTCCTTGCCGACGTAGTTACGCAGTTCTTTTTCGATATGGGCCAGGTGCTCCTGCTCGGAACCGGCTTCACGGGCCAGGCCCAGGATGCGCGTATCGTCGTGCAGCAGCCCGGCGCCATCGAGTTGGTAGAGGGCAGGAAATAACTTGCGCAGCGCCAGATCACCCAAGGCGCCAAACAGGGCAAAGGTGCAGGGTTCTACGGTTATCGAAGGCATGATGTTTGTTCTTTTATCAAGTTAAGCTACAAATACCTTTTTTCAAGGCATCACTCAAGGAAAAATGTAGTAATAACCACAACATTTTCCCGAAATACGCATTCCGAGTGGTGGTGTTCAGCTACCCTCAGTAGGATAGGCCACCGCAAAGGGCCACTCGTCGATGGGTTACCGCCCTTTATTTGCATCGTCGCCCGAAGGAAAGACTGAATGGACCGCGTGCGAAATCTTCTGGAACAGATCCGGAACCGCCTCGAAGAATTGAACAAGGCCGAGAAAAAAGTCGCCGAGGTCATCCTGCAAAACCCACAGCAGGCAACCCGCTTCTCGATCGCCGCCCTCGCCCAAGCCGCCTCGGTCAGTGAACCGACGGTCAACCGTTTCTGCCGTTCGTTCGGCGTCAGCGGTTACCCTGAACTTAAATTGCAGCTGGCGCAA
>NZ_VBVZ01000838.1 GCF_005863185.1 Pseudomonas edaphica | reverse complement strand
TGGCCGGAATGCCTGGCATCGGCCTGCAGGGCATCTTCGGCGCGACCATCGCTGCCGGTTTTTTTGGCATGCTGATCGCGCCGTTCATGTCCAAGGTCGTGCGGTTTTTCCCGCCCTTGGTGACCGGCACCGTGATCACTGCCATCGGCCTGTCGCTGTTCCCCGTGGCCGTGAACTGGGCCGGTGGCGGCAGTGCCGCCGCCACCTTCGGCTCGCCGGTTTACCTGGCGATTGCCGCGCTGGTACTGGCCACCATCTTACTGATCAACCGTTTCATGCGCGGCTTCTGGGTAAATATCTCGGTGCTGATCGGCATGGCGCTCGGCTATGGCTTGTGCGGCCTGCTCGGCATGGTCGACCTCGGCGGCCTGTCCCAGGCACCGTGGGTGCAATTGGTGACGCCACTGCATTTCGGCATGCCCAAGTTCGAGCTGGCACCGATCCTGTCGATGTGCCTGGTGGTGGTGATCATCTTCGTCGAGTCCACCGGGATGTTTCTTGCGCTGGGCAAAATCACCGGCCAGGAGGTCACGCCAAGGATGCTGCGCCGTGGCCTGTTGTGTGACGCTGGCGCCTCATTTTTCGCCGGTTTCTTCAATACGTTTACTCACTCCTCATTCGCCCAGAATATCGGCCTGGTGCAGATGACCGGCGTGCGTTGCCGCTCGGTGACGATCATGGCCGGGGCGTTCCTGATTGTGCTGAGCCTGCTGCCCAAAGCCGCCTTTTTGGTGGCATCGATTCCACCGGCAGTATTGGGCGGCGCCGCCATTGCCATGTTCGGCATGGTCGCGGCGACCGGCATCAAGATCCTGCAGGAGGCCGACATTGCCGACCGCCGCAACCAGTTGCTGGTGGCAGTCAGCATCGGCATGGGCCTGATCCCGGTGGTGCGCCCGGAATTCTTCGCGCAATTGCCCCTGTGGATGAGTCCGATTACCCACAGTGGAATCGCCATGGCCACCCTCAGCGCCTTGTCGCTGAACATCCTGTTCAACATCCTCGGCGGTTCGGAACGCCCCGCGGTCGCCCACACGCATTGATTTGGCCTGTTAGCAAAAAACAACAAAAATAATAACCAACAGGAAATACCCACATGCACCCTATTCACCTGGGGCCGGCCACAAGCCGCGCCCCATTCTCGCCCCCTGCGCTCTCTAACAGCGCACTTGAGCCAAGGCCTGGGAGCCAGTATTCTCCGCGCCCGCTCGAATCGACTCAAAAAAAAACAGCGAATGTAAAAGCTGACTGCAGGGCCAACTTATCCTGGCCCAATGTCTGCGGCCAACGTGCAGAAAAAAACCTCCGGATTCGACTGCATCAAGTGCAGCCGAAGGCCTTTTATTGGCTTTTTAAACACCTTGGCGCAGCTCTTGCTAAAAGCATTAAAGCTGACCAAACAGACGATTTTTGCAGCGAACCAAAAGGCGCCACACCAGAGCGCCTGCGTAGAAAAACAACCATAAAACTTTGACTCGGGAGCAACCGAATGAAACCTATGTTCAAAGGCCTGATGCTGGCAGGATCCCTGCTGGCCGGCGGCCAAGCCGTGGCAGGCGATTTGTTGCAGTGGCAGAACAACAGCCTGACGTACCTGTGGGGCAAGAACTTCACCGTTAACCCGCAGATCCAGCAAACCGTCACCTTCGAGCACGCCGATGCGTGGAAGTACGGCGACAACTTCCTGTTCGTCGACCGCATCTTTTACAACGGCAAGGAAGACGGCAACGTCGGCCCAAGCACCTACTACGGCGAGTTCAGCCCACGGTTGTCGTTCGGCAAGATCTTCGACAAAGACCTCTCGTTCGGCCCGATCAAAGATGTGCTGCTGGCCTTCACTTACGAGTTCGGCGAAGGCGATAACGAGTCGTACCTGCTGGGCCCGGGCTTTGACCTGAACATCCCTGGCTTCGACTACTTCCAGTTGAACTTCTACCAGCGCCAGACCGAAGGCAACCGCCCGGGCGATGGCGTGTGGCAGATCACGCCGGTGTGGTCGTACACCATTCCCGTGGGCAACTCCAACGTGCTGATCGACGGCTTCATGGACTGGGTGGTGGACAACGACAGGAACGCCCGTGGCACTTACCACGCCAACCTGCACTTCAACCCACAGGTCAAGTACGACTTGGGC
>NZ_VBVZ01000837.1 GCF_005863185.1 Pseudomonas edaphica | reverse complement strand
CTTCTACACACGCATTTCCAACCCGACCCTGGCACTGTTGGAATCACGCATGGCAACCCTGGAAAACGGCGAAGCTGCCGTGGCCTTCAGCTCCGGCATGGGTGCGATTGCCGCAACGTTCTGGACCCTGCTGCGCCCGGGCGATGAAGTGATCGTCAGCCAGACCCTGTATGGCTGCACCTTTGCCCTGCTGCACCATGGCCTTGCTGAGTTCGGCATCCGGGTGCGACACGTCGACCTCACCGACCTGGCCGCCCTGCGCGCGGCATTGTCCCCTGCCACCCGCATGGTCTATTGCGAAACCCCGGCCAACCCCAACCTGCGTCTGGTGGACATCGCCGCCGTGGCCGAGCTGGCGCACCAACAGCCAAATGTCACCGTGGTGGTAGACAACACCTACTGCACCCCCTACCTGCAAAGGCCACTGGAACTGGGGGCCGATGTGGTGGTGCACTCGGCCACCAAGTACCTCAGCGGCCATGGCGATATCACCGCCGGTATCGCCGTGAGCAACCAGGCGCTGGCACAACGTATTCGCCTGCAAGGCCTCAAGGACTTGACCGGCGCGGTGATGTCGCCGCAGGACGCATCCTTGCTGATGCGCGGCCTCAAGACCCTGGCCCTGCGCATGGACCGCCATTGCAGCAACGCCCAGGCGGTGGCCGAAGCGTTGCAAGCACACCCTGCTGTGCAGTGGGTCACCTACCCGGGCCTGCGCTCTTTCCCGCAATACGCCCTGGCAGCGCGGCAGATGAAGCAGTCCGGCGGCATGATCGCGTTTGAACTCAAGGGCGGCATCGACACCGGCCGGCGCTTTATGAACGCCCTCAACCTGTTCACCCGCGCCGTCAGCCTGGGTGACGCCGAGTCGCTCGCCCAGCACCCGGCGAGCATGACCCACTCCACCTACACCCCCGAAGAACGCGCGCAGCACGGCATCAGCGAAGGCCTGGTGCGTTTGTCGGTCGGGCTTGAAGACATTGCCGACCTGTTGGCCGATATCCACCAGGCCCTGGCCAAATGCACGCGTGCGGCACCGGGCCGCGCCGTGGTGGAAGAACACGCCGTGAAATAGGGCCTACGGTTGAGGTAATCCTTTCCTACAGACGGTGGTCGGACTGGTCCGACCGCCGTTATGCGTTTTTAATCTGTTTTTTTTGCCGATTGGATCCCCATGCATTTCCCTGGCTGTACTAGCATAGGTGCTCGGCGGGTGCATTATCACTGTAGGTTATTCACATTGGTTACCTTGTTAAACCCCGTCGCTATAAGGATGAATACCTGCACTCAACATTCATGGACGAACTGATGAACTCACACCTGTTCCCTCATATAGGCAAGGTCATCGCCAGCACCGGCAGCCGCCATTTCCCGCGCATGCTGCATGACTTGATCCTGACCCAGCTGGCAGTGGACGCTACCCATATCACCCAACTGCAGGTCAGTGCCGAAGGGCACACCCGACGCCGGATCAGCCCGGTCTACACCGACTCGGTGACGGCGCTGGGCGAAGAACAACCCGCTGCCCAATTGCACCTCACACGCCGCAAGGACGATGTGCGTTATGTGTTGTCGGTGTATCGCTCGCATCAGTCGGAAAGTTTTTCGCCACAGGAACGCAGCATGCTGGAGGATTTTTCGACGCTGCTTCTGCCCATGGTCGAGAAACACATCACTGCGATCCAGCCGTGTCGCCAGGGCGGATCGCCTGTGGTCGCGGAAAATCAAGGGCTTGAAACCTTGCGTCGGCGCATTGAAGAACGTCTGGTGCAATCGGGGTTGACCTTGTCCAATCGAGAACTGGATGTGTGTGTGGGTTTGCTGGCCGGGCGGACTGCACCGGAGTTGGCGGAGCAGTTGGCGTTGAAAGTCAACACTATTGAAAGCTACCTCAAGCGGGCGGCGATCAAGCTGGGGATCAGCGGGCGGCATTCGTTGTTGCGGTGGATGTATGCGGGTGATGAGGGGGTAGCCGCGGCTCTCTAGATCAGGCTGTGGGTTGTCTTTTGGTGGTGTACATATCCGTTGCTGCGGTAACGGCTGCCTATGGTTCCGCTCTTACAGCGGGTCACTTTTTGAAGGACCAAAAAGTAAGCAAAAAGTCTTCGCCCCAACACTCGGTGCCTCGCTGTGGCTC
>NZ_VBVZ01000836.1 GCF_005863185.1 Pseudomonas edaphica | reverse complement strand
GTGGTGGGTTCGGCATCGCTGCCTTTGCGCTGATCAGTCATATCGCTGTCACCAAAAGAGAATGCGGGACATGATAATCCCCACCGCCTGCTTTGTCTTGGCAAGGCTGAAGGTAAGATAGGTGTTCATCGAGACCTTTTGCCGCATGGCAGGTGTTCTGAGTCGATATAAAGAGGAGTCATTGCAATGGCCCGTATTACCGTTGAGCGTGCACATTCCCTGGGTAAAGAAGGCGCGCGCGCGAAGGCCGAGAAGTTGGCGCACAAACTCAAGGAGCAATATGGCCTGGAGTCATCGTGGTCGGGCGATAGCCTGAACCTCAAGCGTTCGGGGGTTAAAGGCACGGTGTTAGTCGCCGATGAATCGCTGCGCATTGATGTTGAATTGGGCCTGTTGATGTCGGCCATGAGCGGCACCATCAAGTCTGAAATCGAGAAAGCCCTGGATAAGGCGCTGGCCTGATCAATGTGTTCTTAGGGTGCCGATTCTAATTTTCCAGCCTACTTTGTGCCCAAGCCCTCAACTCCTGCGGGCCGTTCCTCGACCCTAATCTGCGTGAGGTGCACCATGGCCAAAGTTATTTTGAAGAAAAAAATCGACCTTCAGTCCACTGCCCTGAGTGACGTTAAAAGCTACGCCCGCAAGATCTGGCTGGCAGGACTTGGCGCCTATGCCAAGGTCGGCAGCGAAGGCGGCGAGTACTTCAAAGAGCTGGTCAAGACCGGTCAACATGTTGAAAGTAAAGGCAAAAAAGTTGTGGTTGAACAACTTGATGCTGCCAACAGTCAGATTGACCAAGTAAAGAGTAATGTCTCCAGCGTCAAAGGTTTGGTTGAAGTTCAACTGGATAAAGTTGAAAAAGCTTTTGACACGCGTGTTGCAAGTGCCTTGAATCGAATCGGCATTGCGTCTAAACATGACGTGGAGACACTCTCTGCTAAGCTCGAAGAGCTGACGACATTGCTAGAACGTGTCGCGCGTAAACACTAAGGAGACATCGGGATGGCTGTTAAAAAGACTACTCAGAAAGAAGGCAGCTCGTGGATCGGGGAGGTTGAAAAATATTCCCGTAAGATCTGGCTTGCTGGTTTAGGCGTGTACTCGAAGGTTAGCAGTGACGGCGGCAAATACTTCGAGACATTGGTCAAGGACGGCGAAAAGGCCGAGAAGTTGACCAAGACCACGGTTGGTAAAAAAGTTGAAGCGGCCAAGGCCACTGCCGGCTCTGCCAAGTCGAGCATTTCTGACACTTGGGGCAAGTTGGAAGAAACCTTCGACAAGCGTCTCAACAGTGCCATTTCGCGACTGGGCGTGCCCAGCAAAGCGGAACTGAAGACGCTGCACAGCAAGGTCGATACCCTGACCAAGCAAATCGAAAAACTCACTGGCGCTAAAGTGGCTCCAGCCAAAACCGCCGCCGCTAAACCGGCTGCCAAGCCTGCGGCTAAAACTGCGGCTGCTAAACCGGCTGCCAAAACCGCCGCCAAGCCTCTGGTTAAAGCGGCCGCCAAGCCAGCTGCCAAACCTGCGGCCAAGGCCCCGGCTAAAGCTGCGGCAAAACCCGCTGCAAAAACCGCAGCTGCCAAACCGGCTGCCAAGCCTGCAGCAAAACCCGTGGCCGCTAAAGCCGCTGCCAAGCCTGCGGCTAAGCCGGCTGCCAAAGCAGCAGCAAAACCAGCAGCAAAACCAGCGGCTAAAACCGCCGCTGCCAAACCTGCTGCCAAGCCGGCCGCTGCGAAACCTGCAGCCAAACCAGCCGCCGCTAAAGCCGCTGCCAAACCTGCTGCAGCAAAACCTGTGGCTGCCAAGCCTGCGGCAAAACCTGCCGCCGCGAAGAAGCCAGCAGTAGCCAAGAAGCCAGCAGCGTCCAAACCTGCTGTTGCGGCCAAGCCTGCAACTCCAGCGCCAACCGCTTCTACAGCCAATTCGGTGTCCGCACCGACACATGCTCCTGCCGCCCCGACTGCAACGCCGGTAACCCCGACGCCATCCAGTCAGTCCTGATTTTTTCAGGGCACAAAAAACGCCCGGCCTGTGAAGGTCGGGCGTTTTTTATGGAAGTCTCATATACACCGCATTTCCAATGTGGGAGCGGGCTTGCCCGCGATGGCAATTTATCAGCCAATACCTGGGTGGCTGACACTCCGCC
>NZ_VBVZ01000835.1 GCF_005863185.1 Pseudomonas edaphica | reverse complement strand
GGGCAGCGAAGCGGCCCCAATCGATCCACTGCGTTGGTTCAGGTGTTACTCGGCCAGCCTTTTTGGGGCTGCTGCGCAGCCCAGCGGGAGCAAGCTCCCTCGCCACAAAAGCTATGCCACACCCATTGCCACCGTGAAATAATCCGTGTAATTTTTCATGAAATTTCTCGACATAAATTTCATGAACCAACAACAAGAACTCGACGCCCTGGCTGTGCTCATCCACGATCTGCGCAAGCACAAGAAACTCACCCTTGCCCAACTCGCGCAAAAAATCGAGCGCTCGGTGGGCTTTTTGTCTCAAGTCGAACGCGGCCTGTCACGCCCTACTGTGGCCGACCTGACTGCCATCAGCCACGCCCTGGATGTGCCCACCACCTACTTCTACAGCCTGCCCAAACCCAAGGCCGTCGACTGGGTCACACGCCCCAACGAGCGGCGCACGGTGTATTACGCCAATGGCATCACCGACATTCTGGTTTCGCCAAGCATGCACGGCGCCTTTTCGATGCTCGACAGCCTGTTGGCGCCCGGCGCCAACAGTGGCGAGCACACCATGAGCGACCGCGCCGAACAGGCCGGTTTTGTACTGGAGGGCGAGTTGACGCTGTGGGTGGAAGGTGAAGCCGATTCGGTCACCCTCGGCCAAGGCGACAGCTTCCACCTGGCCAGTTTTGCCCATTGCCGCTACGCCAACCTGACTGATCTGCCCGCCCGCGTATTGTGGGTTTACAACTAGGAGCAACACCCGTGAAAAGCCAACCCTCCACGTTGCTGGCCGAAGTACGGACCTTTCGCCAGAACCACCCCGAGGTGCGTTACGTCGACCTGATCGCCCTGGACATTCCCGGGCACTTCTACGGCAAGCGCTACCCGGTGGAGATGCTCGAAAAAGTCGCCGCCGGCAGCCCGCTGAAGCTGCCGCAAAATGCCGTGCTGCTGGGCGCCCAGGGCGGGCTGTTCAAAATTGGTGACTATTGCTTCCACGACGGCGACCCGGATGCCAACCGCCGCCTGGTGCCGGGCACGCTCAAGCCGGTGAGCTGGGAAGCGCAACCGCTGGGGCAGATGCTGATCACCTCGGATGGCACTGAAGCGCCCATCGAGTTTGAACCACGTGAAGTCCTGGCCAAGGTGCTGGAGCGCCTGCAGCACAAGGGCATTCACCCGGTGGTGGCGTTTGAGCTGGAGTTTTACCTGCTCGATAAAAAACTTGACGACGGCCTGCCGCAATTTGCCCGCGACCCGCTGAGTGATGACGCTGACGACCAGCCCAACCTGCACATCGAGCGGTTGTCGCGCTTCAGCGAAGTGCTCGACGACATGGCGCAAACCGCCCAGGCCCAAGGCATCGACATCACGGTGATCACCGCCGAACTCGGCCCTGGCCAGTTCGAGATCAACTTCGGCCACTGCGACGACGGCCTGCGCGCCGCCGACTGGGCCGCGCTGTTCTGCCGCAGCACCCGTGGCGTGGCACTCAAGCATGGCTACCGCGCCAGCTTTATGGCCAAGCCTTACCTGCAATTTCCCGGCAGCGGCATGCATGTGCATGTCAGCCTGTATGACGGCGCGGGCAATAATTTACTCGCGGCGCACCAGCAGCAACCGCTGCGCCACGCGGTGGCCGGTTGCCTGGAATTGTTGCCGCACTGCATGCCGATTTTCTCGCCCAACCACAACGCCTTCCGCCGCTTGGGTGGCACCGTGAACGCGGCAACGCGTGCCAGCTGGGGCTTTGAAGACCGCGACGCGTGCGTGCGTATTCCCGATTCCGACCCGCGCAACCTGCGCATCGAACACCGCCTGGCCAGTGCCGATGCCAACCCCTACCTGGTGCTGGCAGCGATCCTGGCAGGGTTGGAGCATGGCCTTGAAGCCAGGCAAGAACCCATCGCCCCGCTGAATGAGGACCGTAACAGCGGCGCCGACTTCCCCCTGGAAATGCTCGATGCCGTACGCGCCATGCAGCATCAAGCGGTATTGCGCGATAAGCTGGGCGCCGAATTTATCGACGTGTACTGCGAAAACAAACGCCAGGACCACTTGGCCTTTCAACAAGAGATCAACGCGCGGGAATACCGCTGGTTTCTCTAGCCATGGAATCACCGATGACCGACCAAAGCGCCCCGGCCCTCAAGGAAATCTTCAACGT
>NZ_VBVZ01000834.1 GCF_005863185.1 Pseudomonas edaphica | reverse complement strand
AAATGTGGGAGCTGGCTTGCCTGCGATAACAGTGTGTCAGTCACTAATTAATCGACTGACACACCGCAATCGCAGGCAAGCCAGCTCCCACATTTGATCGCCTGCATTTAGATAGAACTTCTCAAGTCTCGCTCCCCTCATACCTGATAAGCCCACTGCCCCGGCACGCCCATGGACCTTGTCATCGCCCGCCCCGAAGGCCTCTATTGTACTGCGGGAGATTTCTACATCGACCCATGGCGCCCGGTGGACCGCGCCGTCATCACCCACGCCCATGGGGACCACGCCCGCACCGGCAACCAGCATTACCTGGCCGCCGCTCCCGGCGAAGGCATCCTGCGTTCGCGACTGGGCCAGGACATCAACCTGCAAACCCTGGCCTACGGCGAAAAACTCATCCACCACGGCGTCACCCTGAGTTTCCATCCCGCCGGGCATGTGCTCGGTTCCGCGCAGGTGCGCCTGGAATACCAGGGCGAAGTCTGGGTAGCCTCCGGCGACTACAAAGTCGAACCCGATGGCACCTGTGCGCCCTTTGAGCCGGTGCGTTGCCACACCTTTATTACTGAATCCACCTTCGGCCTGCCGATTTACCGCTGGCAACCCCAGGCGCAGATTTTTGCCGGCATCAATGATTGGTGGCAGGCCAATATCGCGGCCGGCAAAGCCAGCGTGTTGTTCTGTTACTCCTTTGGCAAAGCCCAGCGCATCCTGCATGGCATCGACGCCAGCATCGGCCCGATTCTCAGCCATGGCGCGGTGGAACCGCTGAACCGCGTGTACCGCGAGGCCGGCATCTATATCCCCGAAACCTTATATGCCGGGGACTTTAAAAAGACTGACCCGTTGCTGCGTCAGGCACTGATCATTGCGCCGCCGTCCGCCGGTGGCAGCAGTTGGATCAAGCGCTTCGGCGACTACAGCGACGCCTTCGCCAGCGGCTGGATGCGCCTGCGTGGCACGCGACGGCGGCGCGGTGTGGACCGAGGCTTTGTGCTCTCGGACCACGCCGATTGGCCCGGACTGCTGTGGGCCATCGAACAGACCGGTGCCGAACGGGTGATGGTCACCCATGGTTCCGTAGGCGTTCTGGTGCGTCATCTGCGCGAAAAGGGCCTGGACGCCCAAGGGTTCACCACCGAATACGGCGATGACGAAGAAGAGGCCACGGCATGAAAGCCTTCGCCGAGCTGTACGCCAACCTCGACGCCACCACCTCCAGCAACGCCAAGCTGGCCGCGCTGCAAGCCTACTTCCGCCAGGCGCCACCCGAAGATGCGGCCTGGGCGGTGTACTTCCTCTCCGGCGGGCGGCCCCGGCAATTGGTGCCGACCCGTCTGCTGCGCGACATGGCCACCGCAGCATCGGGCATAGAACCTTGGTTATTCGAAGAAAGTTACCAGTCGGTAGGCGACCTGGCCGAGAGCATTTCCCTGTTGTTGCCCGAATCCTCCTATACCTCGGAAGACGGGCTTGCAGTGTGGCTGGAGGAAAAGCTGCTGCCCCTGCGTGGCCTGCCGCCGCTGGAATTGGCCGAACGCCTGCCGGCGTTATGGGCGCAGCTCGATCAGCCGAGCCTGATGGTGTGCATCAAATTGATCACCGGCAGTTTTCGTGTCGGCGTGTCCAAACTGCTGGTCACCCGCGCCCTCGCCGCCATGGCCGACCTGGACAGCAAACGTGTGGCACAACGCTTGGTGGGCTACACCGATTTGTCCAACCGGCCTACGGCCGAAGGCTACCTCAAACTGATCGCCGCCGAATCGTCCGACGAGCATGCGCAACGCGGCGGTCAGCCGTATCCGTTTTTTCTGGCCCATGGGCTGGCGCAACCGGTGGAGCAGTTCGACGCCTTGCTCGGCGCACCCGCCGACTGGCAGGTGGAATGGAAGTGGGACGGCATTCGCGCGCAACTGGTCAAGCGCGACGGTCGCCTGTGGGTCTGGTCGCGCGGTGAAGAGTTGGTCACCGAGCGCTTCCCCGAACTGCACAGCTTGGTCAGCGGCCTGCCGGATGGCACGGTGATCGATGGCGAAATTGTCGTGTGGAAAGACGCGGTGCAACCCTTCGCGCTGTTGCAACAGCGCATCGGCCGCAAAACCTTGAGCAAAAAGGTCCTGGAGGATGCGCCAGTCGCGGTCCTGGCCTATGACCTGCTGGA
>NZ_VBVZ01000833.1 GCF_005863185.1 Pseudomonas edaphica | reverse complement strand
GCACCACCTGGTTTATTCCCGGTCACTCAATGGAAACCTTCCCCGAGCAGATGAAAGCGGTGGCCGACGCCGGCCACGAAATCGGCGTGCACGGCTACAGCCACGAAAACCCGATCGCGATGACCGCCGAGCAGGAAGAAATCGTCCTCGATAAGTCGATCGAGCTGATTACCCAAGTTACCGGCAAGCGCCCGACCGGTTATGTCGCGCCCTGGTGGGAGTTCAGCAAGGTCACTAACGAGTTGCTGCTGAAAAAAGGCATCAAGTACGACCACAGCCTGATGCACAACGACTTCCACCCTTACTACGTGCGCAAGGGCGATAGCTGGACCAAGATCGACTACAGCCAGCACCCGGATACCTGGATGAAACCTTTGGTGCGCGGCGAAGAAACCGACTTGGTGGAAATCCCGGCCAACTGGTACCTCGACGACCTGCCGCCGATGATGTTCATCAAAAAAGCCCCCAACAGCCACGGCTTCGTCAACCCGCGCCACCTGGAAGAGATGTGGCGCGACCAGTTCGACTGGGTTTACCGCGAACACGAACACGCGGTGTTCACCATGACCATCCACCCCGACGTGTCCGGCCGCCCGCAAGTGCTGTTGATGCTCGAGCGCCTGATCGAACACATCCAGAGCCATGCCGGCGTGCGCTTTGTCACTTTTGACGAAATTGCCGACGATTTTATCCGCCGCCAACCGCGTACCTGATCTGAGTCATCCGTTACCTGTGGTTCAGGTTCCACCTTGGCTAGTCGGCATTTGCCCCAACCCTGCGAGGCGCGATTTATGTCCATCTACAACAAGCTTGACCTGACTGGCTGGAAACCCCGGCAACTGACGTCGCAAGAGGTGCGCTTTGCCACCTGGATCGCGTTTTTCGCCTGGGTGTTTGCGGTGTATGACTTCATCCTCTTCGGCACCTTGCTGCCGGAGATCGGCCGGCATTTTGGCTGGGGTGAAGTGGAGCAAGCTGAAATCGCAACATGGGTGGCGGTGGGCACAGCGGTGGTCGCCTTTGCGATTGGCCCGGTAGTGGACAAGTTGGGCCGGCGCAAAGGCATTATTTTTACCGTGGCAGGTTCCGCGCTGTGCTCGGCACTTACCGCGATTGGCGGTGCGTGGGGCAAGTCACCGCTGATTCTGATTCGTTCGCTGGGCGGCCTGGGCTATGCCGAGGAAACCGTCAACGCCACGTACCTGAGCGAGCTGTATGGCGCCTCGGAAGACCCACGACTGACCAAGCGCCGCGGGTTTATCTACAGCCTGGTGCAGGGCGGCTGGCCGGTGGGCGCGTTGATCGCTGCCGGGTTGACCGCGCTGTTGCTGCCGATTATCGGCTGGCAGGGGTGTTTCATCTTTGCAGCGATCCCGGCCGTCGTGATCGCGATCATGGCGCGCAAGCTCAAGGAGAGCCCGCAGTTCCAGATCCATCAGCGCATCAGCGAACTGCGTAAAAGCGGCGCGGTAAAAGAAGCGCAAAACGTCGCTGTGACTTACGGCGTCGACTACGACGAACACAGCAAGGCTGGCCTTAAAGCTGCCTTCCGTGGTCCGGCACGGCGCGCCACGCTGGTGATCGGCGCCGCGTTGTTGCTCAACTGGGCAGCGATCCAGGTGTTCAGCGTGCTCGGCACCTCGGTGATCGTCAGCGTGCACCATATTTCGTTCGAGAACTCGCTGATCATCCTCGTGCTGTCGAACCTGGTGGGTTACTGCGGCTACCTGACCCACGGCTGGATGGGCGACAAGATCGGCCGCCGCAACGTGATCGGCCTGGGCTGGATGCTCGGTGGCCTGGCATTTGCCGGGATGCTGTTTGGCCCAAGCAACATGCCGATGGTGGTCGGGCTTTACAGCCTGGGCCTGTTCTTCCTGATCGGGCCTTACTCGGCGGCGTTGTTCTTTATCAGCGAGAGTTTCCCCACCAGCATCCGCGCCACCGGCGGCGCGATCATCCATGCCATGGGGCCGATTGGTGCAGTGGTCGCAGGGTTTGGCGCCACCCAGGTGTTGTCCGCCGGCAGTGACTGGCAGACCGCCGCGCTGTGGTTCGGCGCGCTGCCGTGCTTCTTGTCCGGCGCGCTGATGTTTGCCGCACGCCATGTGCGTCCGGAAACCGTTCAGTAAGGAGTGTTAGATGAGCCGTAAAGTTGCCTTG
>NZ_VBVZ01000832.1 GCF_005863185.1 Pseudomonas edaphica | reverse complement strand
TGATCGTTCCCACGCTCCGCGTGGGAATGCCTCAATGGACGCTCCGCGTCCGCTCTTGGGACGCGGAGCGTCCTGGGCTGCGTTCCCACGCGGAGCGTGGGAACGATCAGTCATCTTCAGCCCGCAACCCCCTCGACCTGCTGTGGCCTGGTGGTCACTGTGCTGATCGTCACACGCTTGAACCCAAAGCATTACAGCCGACATATTCACTGACGTCGTGTTGCCAACATTTTATGTCCCACACCAAACATAGAAACGCCCTACAGCGCTTTCTATTGGTACGACCGTTCCGTTAAGCTTTTGCCAGTCTTGTACTGAGTTCGGTACAAAGGGTTTACGGACGAAACCGATGCTAAACAGTAACTTGCTCAGAAAGCTTGATATGCAGGACTTGATGGTGTTTATCGCCGTCTATGACCAGAGCAGCGTTACCGATGTGTCCGAGACGCTGTTCGTCAGTCAGTCAACCGTGAGCTACAGCCTGAAGAAGCTGCGCACCAGTTTTGAGGATGAGCTGTTTATCAACACGCGGGCCGGCATGCGCCCGACGTACAAGGCCACAACCATGTACGAACACGTGCAGAAGATCCTTGAAAGCATCAACCTGTGCCATGCCGGCAGCCAGGCCTTCGACCCGACGCAGCAGGCGGTGACCTTCAATGTCTGTGCCCCGGAATACTTCGAGCAACTGATCCTGCCACGCCTGTTGAAGAACTTCGACCAAGCCGACTTGCCGGTGATCATCAATGTGCAAAAGCTGGAAACCGAACTGCCCGCCGAGGACCTGCGCGAAGGCCGTCTCGACCTGGTGATTTGCTTCGGCCCGCACCTTCACCGTGCCCACAAAGACTTCAAGACCCAGATGCTGCTGGAAGACGATTTAGTGTGTGTGTTTGATAAACGCGCCACGCCGCGCGAGCCGGCCTTCAGCCTGCAATCGTTTGTCGAACGGCGCCACGTGTTCCCCGCGCCCTGGACCTCCGACACCAACATGATCGACGGCTGGCTGGCACGCCAGGCTCACAAGCGCCAGGTGATTGCCCGTGCCAACAGCTACAGTGCCGCCTTGAAGATGATCAGTGGCACCGACTTTATCGTCACCCTGCCCCGTCGCGTGCAAAAGCTGCTGGCCCCGGCCACCGTGTTCGGCCATTGCGAAGCGCCGAACGGGTTACCGGGGTTTACCCTGGATATGCAGTGGAATGAAACCAGTGGCCAGGACAGCGCCAATACCTGGTTTCGCGAGCAGATCGTCAAGGTGTGCGCCGATCAATGCTTGTTGTAACCCTTAGCCGATAGCGACTTTGCTGTAGGAATCACGATCCATGTCCATCAACTGCACACTGAGTTGAACCTGCAGATCGGCCGGCCACTCAGCCGCGTCCTGCAGGGCCGCCAACAAGCTTTCCGACAACTGCTGCTTGACCTGCGGTGAGCGCCCGCTGAGCAGCGAGAGCTTTACCGCAATAAAACCGCGCGGGCTGAGGGAAGTGCCCACCTGGAAGCTCTCGACCTTGATTGCGCGGCTCTTGATATCGAACTCGGAACCGAACTGCCCGGACGCCATCAGCACGTTGTTCAGGCGCAGCAGGGTTTTCTCGACGGCAAGGCCGGTCAGGTTGGCGGTGTATTCCAGGTGCAGGTGCGGCATGAAAAGCTCCGAGTGGGCTTGAAAAGAAACCTACATATAGCATGCAGTTGAACGAAGGCAGACCGATTTCAATGTGAAACTTCGGTCAGCCCCCGCAGCGAACGATTTTCCCAGAACGCCACGATCACCAACACCGCCGTGGTCAACGCGCCCAGCGCCAGCGCCGAAAACATATGCTGCAACCCCAGCGGCAACAGCACCAGCAACATCAGCAGCCCGCCCAGGTGCGAGAGCGGTGGCAACGGCCGGTCACTCATCACCCACTTGAACAACGCACTGCCGAGCAAAAACAAAAACGGCCCGGCAATCATCGCCAGCACGCCCGCCTGGCTGGCATGCCCTGGATGCACCAGCACCAGTTCGTCGGCCACCGCGCTGACGATGATCCCGGCGACGATCAGCACATGCAGATAGGTGTAGGCGATACGCGCCTGGCGGCCGGGGTCGGCGGAGCTGGCAATCCGGTGATGGGCGCGCTCGGCGCCGCTGTCGAAATAGATCCACCACAGCGCAATAC
>NZ_VBVZ01000831.1 GCF_005863185.1 Pseudomonas edaphica | reverse complement strand
CCACAACAGCTCACTGGCCACAGACTTCGTGTTAACCGGTTGTGTAGATACCTATGCTCATCGCAGGCAAGCCCACTCCCAAGCTGGCAACGCATTTCAATGTGGGAGCTGGCTTGCCTGCGATAGCGTCAGTGGCCTATTAGAAGTAGTAACCGATGTTCATGTACAGCTGATTTTCCAACTGATTACTGCCGCCTGCGCCCAAACTCTGGGTGTAGCTGCTGCCGCCAATGTACGGGTCGTTCTTGCCGATCAGCCACTCCGTCGCTACCCATAATTTACTGACCGAAAACGATGTACCCAGGATCAGCCGCTGTGAGGTTTTGAAGTCATTGTCAGACTTGTCAAAGGCGCTGTAGTTGGCATACAGCTTCACACCGCTGATCTGATCGAACAGGTACTTGCCGCCCACGTCGTAACTCAAATCCGCCACATACAAGTTGCCGCGACTGGCGACGTTGAAGGTGCCGTCATACCCGCCCAGCGTCACCACGCCGTCGGTGCCTTCGTTGCGCGGCGACATTTGCTGGCGTGCCGCCTGCAGTTGCACACCCCACGGGCCGTTCTTGCCCAGGTAGTGAATGGCCACGGCGTTGCGGCGGCCGTCGTTGCCGGTGTCTTTGTTCTCCAGGGTCGAGGTCAAGCCGGAGAGGCCGACTTCGGATTTCCAGTTACCCAGGTCCATAGCCTTGGCCACGCGTACCACCACGGTGTTGCGTTCCTGGTTGTTGCTGCCGTCAGCCACGTAGCTGTCGGCTTCGGAGACCACGCTGGAATAGGTCACGCCTTTGCTGGTGCCTTTACCTTGCCACGCCGGCCGTAGGTAGTAACCGGCCTGAATATTCCAGTCACCAGCTTTGCTGGATGTATTTGGCGCCGACCTGTTGCACGTCTTCCAGACCAATCACATTGCCCAGGGTTTCGTAGAAGGTGCTGCCGAAATAGGGCTGCAAGCCGAACGGCACGGTGTTCAGACCCACTTGCACTTGCTGGTCGGGATTGAACTTGTAGCCCACCCACGCGAATTTGGCGAACTGGATATCACCGTAGTTCTTGGTGTACTGGTACGGGTACGAACGCCCGTAGAAGCGGTACTGCGCTTCACCGATCCAGGTGTCGGAGTTGTACTTAGCGCTGAGGAACGCGGTGTCGAGGCCGAACTTCTGGATGCCACGATCCGGGTCATAGTCCCAGCGCGCGCGTACGGCGCCCCCGAGGTCGAGGTTGTCGGTGACCTGGATGGCCATGGCAGGCGCCGCGAGGGTGCCGAGCACGGGGACCAGGGCAATAAAACGTAGGGTTGGTCGCATGGTTTTACTCTCGTTATTAGTTATTTTTGGCAACAGCAGCCCGTTGCCGCAGCGGACGCTGCGACGCAGGGAAAGGGAAAACTCAGTGAGCCGCGGGGCGGATCAACCTCAATGGCGGCCCGGCAGCCGGTAATTGCGTGGCGCCCGGTGCGGCGGCAAGCAGCGCCTGGGTGTAGCTGTTCTGGGGCCGCAACAGCACCTGTTCGGCGCTGCCGTATTCGACCACTTCGCCCTGGCGCATTACGGCGATGTGGTCGCTGATTTGCGCCGCCACGCGCAGGTCGTGGGTGATAAACAGGATGCTCAGGTTGAGTTGCTTTTGCAGATCGGCCAGCAGCTCCAGCACCTGCTTTTGCACCGACACATCCAGCGCCGAGACGCTTTCATCGGCGATCAACACTTCCGGGCGCATGGCCAGGGCGCGGGCGATGCCGATGCGCTGGCGCTGGCCACCGGAAAACTGCCGGGGTTTGCGCTTGAGCGCATCGCGCTTGAGGCCCACTTGTTCAAGCAAATCACCGGCCTCGGCCCAGGCGTCCTTGGCCGATAAACCACGCAGTTGCGCAGCACGGGCAATGATGTCGCCGACTCGATGGCGCGGGTTGAGCGACCCATACGGGTCCTGGAAGATCATTTGGATGCGCCGCCGATTGGCCGCCAATGCTGAGCCGCGCAAGGCCAGGAAGTCCGTATCACCGACCCATACATGCCCGCTGTCGCTGTCCACCAGGCGGATTGCAGCCTTGACCAGCGTGCTTTTCCCCGAGCCGGACTCGCCGACAATCGCCAGTGTTTTGCCGCGTGGCAGGTTCAGCGATACGTTACGCAAGGCCGCGACCGAACTGCCGCCGACGGTGTAGGTC
>NZ_VBVZ01000830.1 GCF_005863185.1 Pseudomonas edaphica | reverse complement strand
GGGTTACGCGGATCCTGCGTCCAGTTCAAAAACGGCTTGCCCGTTTCTATCGGCACCATCTCGATGCAATCGGCCACGGGGCAAGTGATCTGGCACAAATTGCAGCCAACACACTCATCATCGATCACCTCGTATTTGTGCGTGCCGTCCGCCTGCTTCAAGCTGGCAATCGCCTGGTGTGACGTGTCCTCGCAGGCAATATGGCAACGCCCGCAGCCGATACACGCCTGCTGATCGATCTTGGCAATTACCTGATAGTTGATGTCCAGGTACTTCCAATCCGTGGTATTGCCCACCGCCCGCCCGGAAAACGCCTGCAGGCTGGCGTAACCCTGGCTGTCCATCCACCGCGACAGCCCGTCCTTCATCTCTTCCACAATCCGAAACCCATGCAGCATCGCCGCCGTGCACACCTGCACCGCGCCACAGCCCAGTGCGACAAATTCCGCCGCGTCGCGCCAGTTGCCAATGCCGCCGATGCCGCAGATCGGCAGCCCTTGCGTCTGCGGGTCGCGGGCGATTTCGGCGACCATGTTCAACGCAATCGGCTTGACCGCCGAGCCGCAATAACCGCCATGGGTACTTTGCGTGCCGACCACCGGCAGGGCGACCATGCGTTCCAGGTCCACACTGGTGATGGAGTTGATGGTGTTGATCAGCGACACTGCATCCGCACCGCCGCGAAACGCCGCGCGTGCCGCCACGCGGATGTCGGTGATGTTCGGCGTGAGCTTGACGATCACCGGCAGCGAGCAGTAGGTCTTGCACCAGCGCGTCACCTGTTCTACATACTCCGGCACCTGGCCAACCGCTGCGCCCATGCCGCGCTCGGGCATGCCGTGGGGGCAGCCGAAGTTCAGCTCGATGCCATCGCAACCGGTGGCCTCCACCAGCGGCAGGATGTTCTTCCAGGACTCTTCAACGCACGGCACCATCAGCGACACGATCAATGCGCGGTCGGGCCAATCCTTTTTCACCTGGGTGATTTCCTTGAGGTTGATCTCCAGGGAGCGGTCGGTGATCAACTCGATATTGTTGATGCCCAGTACCTCGCGGTTGGCGCCATAGTGCGCCGAGTAACGGGAAGATACGTTGACCGCCGCCGGGTCTTCACCGAGGGTTTTCCACACCACGCCGCCCCAGCCGGCTTCGAAGGCGCGGACCACGTTGTAGGCCTTGTCGGTGGGCGGCGCGGAGGCCAGCCAGAACGGGTTGGGGGCTTTGATACCGGCAAATACAATCGAGAGATCGGCCATTACGCAGCCTCCACGTTCAGCATGAGTTGGGCGTGCATGGCTTCGGCGGCCAGCTTGCCGTGTTGCACAGCCTGCACGGTGAGGTCCTGGCCGAGGCTGACGCAATCGCCACCGGCATAGACGCCTGGAATGCTGGTTTGCAGCTGTTCGTCGACGAAGATGCGTTCGCCCACGCGGTGCAGTTGCTGAGCCAACGGGTCGTGCAGCGCCTCGTTGTCAAAACCCTGGCCGATGGCTTTGAAGATCGCGTCGCAGGCCAGTTCAAAGGTCTCGCCAGTGGGGAGCAGGCGACCGTTCTCCATGTGCGTGCGCAAAAAACGCATGCCGCGCACACGGCCTTGATCATCCAGCAACACTTCATCCGGTTGAGCCCAGGTCAGCAGCCGTACCTGATTGGCCTTGGCAATCTCTTGTTCATGGTGAGTGGCGCCCATGTCGGCCAAGCCACGGCGGTACACCAGGTTGACATCGCGGGCGCCCAGGCGGGCCATTTGCACGGCCATGTCGATGGCGGTATTGCCGGCGCCGAGCACGATGCAGCGGTCGGCCAAGGGCAGTTGGCTAAGGTCATCGGCCTGGCGCAGTTCGCGGATATAGTCGGTGGCGGCGAGCAGGCCGGGCGCATCTTCATGGGGCAAGCCCAGCTGTTTGCTGGCGGCAAGGCCCAGGCCCAAAAATACCGAATCGAATTGCTGATGCAGTTCGCTCAACGTCAGGTTGCCACCCAGGCGCTGGCCGTGGCGGATCTCGATGCCGCCGATCTGCAGGAGGAAATCCAGCTCCTTCTGGGCGAAGTCATCCACCAGCTTGTATTTGGCGATCCCGTATTCGTTCAGGCCGCCAGCTTTTTCCCGTGCTTCGAAAATCACCACGTCATGGCCATGCAGGGCCGCGCGGTGTGCGCAGGCCAGGCCCGCAGGCCCGGCGCCGACC